>CAMLNK010000106.1 GCA_946481035.1 uncultured Dyadobacter sp.
CCTGATGCCACTGTATGCATAAGTCTGATCTTTATCGACCATTTTGAGGCGATAATAAACCGGCGTACCTGGTGTGATGGCGCTGTTATCCAGGAAGCTGTAAGCGTGCGTGGCACCTTTTCCTTCAATGCCTCCTATTTTGACAAAGCCCTTCTTAGGATTTTCACTTTTTTCAATTTCAAATCGGTCAAAACCGGTTTCCTCCGATGTTTCCCAGCTGAGAAGAATCTTGTTTTCATTTTTCTTTGCCGCAAAACGCACGAGTTTAACCGGCAAAGTGGTTGTTTTGATATTGAAAGTACAAGAGGCCGTGGGACCACAACCTTCTACCGTGTAGGTGATTTTATGTACCCCTTCGCCAGCAACCGATGCATCAAAAAATGCCGTTGTACTGTTCACACCTGTCCCTGTATATGTTCCTCCTTCATCGGAAACAGGCTCTCCTAATCCGGTGCCCAAGCCAGTGATGGTAAGATTTTTTGCGCTGGTTAGCTTAAATGCCTCGTCCAGGACGGAAACCGTCGTATCACCCGGGCAAGAAACGGCAGGTTCTCCATCTATGGCGATTGCACTTGGAAACGGACCGGAGATACATCCATGACTGGTGGTAGCCGTGGCATAAATACTATGCATTCCCGGGCCGGCTATCGAAGGGGTAAACTGGTATCCTGTTGCCAAACTTCCGGTAATCCCCGCTCCGGTCCATGATACGGAAATGGGCTCCGAAGGAGTTGTCATAAATGACTTGATCGTTCCATAGTATTCAGGAAGATCCGCGGTTTCGTCGGCACATACGGGTATTATCCCGAGAACCTCCATTCTTTCGGGTGCCGGATTTACCGTGATGGTAAATGTACACGTGGTGGTATTTCCTCCATCATTATACGTGTAAGTAATGACTTTTGCTCCGACTCCGGCAACAGCAGGTGAAAACACTCCGCCGGAAACACCCGCGCCGCTATACGTGCCGCCCGCGGGGCTGGCACCCGAAAGTGCAAAAGGAGCTTCGTTCGAGCAAGCAGACCTGTCCGCGGGGCATGTAGTTTGCCCTTGAACCGCAAAACTGGTAGCCAGAAACAATACCAGACTGGCAATCACAGGTTGAAAGAGATGTTTCATACAATGTTCGAAAATATAGGTGAGTCTACGTAAACGCATTTCCTATGTAAAAGTAACCTATGTATGATTTTTACCACCGTATGATGTCACCAATTTGCCGGAATTTTATAAATAGTTAAAATAGCGACCAGTTTCGTATACCTGCATCGCTATTCGTTTTCCAGCTTCAAACTCGCAATTGTCGTTAATTCAACGCGCGCTTGTTTAGGCAACCCTGCCACTGCCAGACATGTGCGGGTCGGGTAACGGTTGCTGAAATAAGTTTGGTACACTGCATTCAGTTCGTCGAAATACCTCATGTCCGTAAGGTACACGTTAACACTAACAATGTGGTTGAAAGTCAGCTGATGTTCGTTAAGTATCGTCTCGATGTTGGTGAACACCTGCCTTACCTCATCCTCGAAGGACGTCGTCACCAATTGCCCGCCGGCGGAGCCAATCTGGCCTGATATGAACAGGAATCCATTAGAAATCAATGCTTTTGAAATCGGCACTCCGGATACCGGGGCCTTGTCGTTTGTACTCATGATAATATAGTTTTGATAAAAAAGCTCCTACTTGCCTTTGCCCGTCGGAGCGCCGAAATTACGCATTAAAAGATCTGAAAACCGGAAAAAAGATGATTATAAGGACTTCAAAGAGGAGAAATGACGGCAGGGACCACTTTCGGACGGTAGTTGCTCTGATCTAAACCAGTAAACAATTCATTGAATGAAATCGATTCTCATTTATTCTCTCCTATTATTCCAGGCACTGCACGCACGCGCACAGGTAAAACAGGAGATTTTCTTTGCAGACGTAACGATATACTTAGAGGGAGGCAAGTATTACCTTACGGGGTCAAAAGGCGGGAGCGAAGGGCCGCAAGGGTTTGCATTGCTGGAATCAAAAGACCTGAAAACATGGGCAGTGCCTGCTAAGTCAAGAGATTCGCTGGGCATGATCCTTACCAAAGGCGACCACACTTTCGGTACCAAGGGCTTCTGGGCACCACAAATATTCAAAGACAAGGGTACTTATTATATGACTTACACAGCCGACGAGCAAACCGTTTTGGCTGAGTCCAAATCCTTATTGGGTCCGTACAGGCAAAAAGAAATCGGGCCTATTGACGGGTCCGAGAAAAATATCGATTCCTATGTTTTCAAGGATACGGACGGCAAATATTACCTCTACTGCGTACGCTTCGATAAAGGCAATTATTTATATGCAGCAGAGTTTGACATGAAAACAGGAAAGATAAAACCCCAGACTCTCAAAAGATGTTTTGAGCAGACAGAACCCTGGGAATCAACACCTAACTATAAATCGGGCCCCATTATGGAGGGCCCGACGGTTATCAAATTGAAAAATAAATATTACCTGTTTTACTCAGCCAACCATTTCCAAAACATCGATTACGCCATTGGCTATGCCGTCGCCGATTCACCCTACGGGCCCTGGGTAAAATATAAGAATAACCCCATCATTCACCGCTCGATTGTGGGCGAGAACGGATCAGGACATGGTGACCTGTTTGAAGGGCTTGACAAGCAATTGTATTATGTCTACCACATTCACAACTCCCCTGACAAGGTAGGCCCGCGCAGGACACGCATAGTGCCGGTAGTAAAACATTGGGACGAAAAAGCCGGCGTTTATACATTCAGTGTAAAAGGGCATGAGGTAATTGTACCCGTATACGGTCATACGGGTACCTCACGCTGATTAAAGTCCGTTGTAATCCCTCGTATGATCGCGGTACACGGAGTGGTAATGGATTTCGTTTTGGTAAACGACACCGGATTGACACACAAATTCAATCCAAACGCTGGGGCCATCTATTCGTACGTAATCCGCATGATTTGTGAGCGTGGCATTTCCCGAGTAAGAGATGTAGGTACCCGCCAGTTCTTGCTCATACAATTTAAGATTGGCGGTACCGGTCGCGTCGTCGACATCATTTGTCCAGGGCTTCATTGCCGCTAAAACCAGGAGCTTCCGTTCATCGGTCAGGGTACTCACCGCTACACCAAGCTTTGTTGCCGGGAACTGTCCGTCCTTATTGGGTCCCAAAGACACATCACTGAAAGTGGCCGAGAGCTTTGCTGACGCCAGCTGCGCTGTTGTCAATCCGGCCAGCATCGCGGCCATTGCATCGTGCTCGACAGCCAGAGGCGCGTAAGTGGTGCCGGAGGTTGTCCAGGTTTTCGGCTCAATACCTTGATGCGACGGGGTCGCGCTAGCCACCGCACCGGCATTGTAGGTAATATTTTGTGCATAGTGGTGGCCGCCAAATTGCAGCATCCAGGTTCCGGTGACGCTCGGTTCTCCCAAAAACGCGATGATATATTTCCCTGCCGAATATCCCGAGCCGGCTTTGGTGCCGAGCACATCGTCCGCCGCATTAATTTGAGACCATTCCGAATACCCATCATTCGCCGCAGTTCCGGAGGCGGCAGCAATAACCGCCTTCGCAGCAGCCAACTGTGTGGCATTCAGCGTGCTGAACTCCAACCCGTTTCGAATGCTTACGCCCCCGGGCAGGTTAGACCATTTAATCGCATTAGCCTTTGTCAAAGCAATCTGGACGGTCGCAATCTGAGTTGCCGACAGTGTGGCTTTAAATGCCTGGACAGCGCACACCACTTTTGCGACCGTGGTTGTTGCACTGCTGCAATCAACAGCGCTGGTAGAAGACGACGATACAGTAAGGGTCATGCTGCAAGTTATTCCACCGAATATGACGGGGAAGGTCGCTGTTCCTTCCGCGCTGGGTGTGCCTGTCACGGTAAAGGCCAGATTTCCGGCACCACTCGCCAGTGTGCCGGCTTGCAAAGTCGCCGTTAACCCGGTTACGCCCGTAGATGCTATTCCTGCACCCGCGCTGTACGCGACCCCATTACCTCCGGTGTAGGGTATTGTTGCCGTACCGGTGTAGGCCGCACCATTAATTGCTGTCGACGAGAATGTTGCAGAAGTACATGTCAGAGCAGAAATGCTCGCTTCTTCGGAGGTAACGTCGTCATCATCTTTGTTGCACGCAACAAGCATGATGACGAGTGAAAAGATCAAAACAGGGAAAATTCTTTTGCGATGCATAGCCGTTTGTTTGGATTAAATGAGGAAAATGTTCGTGTTTCATCTCATAATCCTTAACGCGGGGCCGGAAGGGTTTTAAAATAAATAGTGGTGAATGCGACAAATGCTGTGGCGAATCAACGGATTGCCGGGCAATTATTCATCATTATTGCCTGCCGAAAACACGGGGGAAGCGATGGCGGTTCTCATCGATAAAAACACCGAGCAGGTAATTCTCCTCCGAATCGATCGCCAGGTTCTCGATATCGTCGATCCCCCAGGCAAATGGCTTTTTCCCCACCTTGCGGTTGCCCCCGGCCAGGAATGCTGTCCGGTTAAACAGGTGCAATATACCATCCTCGACAAAGGTATTGCCGCGGTCTTCGCGTATAAAATCCGTGTCGCTGTCGTAATATCTGCGGTTCAGCGTCCTGATGGTAAAGACCGAATCATAACGCTGGCCTTCGGGGTTGACCACATACTTATCATAAGCTCCGATCACACTTTCGATCGTCTCGTGTTTCAGGAACGGAAAAATCGGTCCTAACTGCAAAAAATGCTCCCCCTCCGCATGTTTGAACATTGCCGCGGTCACTCTGTCGGAGGTGAGTTCCAATTCTACCTCCTGCGGTTCTGCCCGGTAGGCATCAATCACTTTGAATTTACCCGAACGGGAGTAGAGGCTTTTAATCCTGTCCGAATCCGTGTTGACAATGATCTTATCGATCTGAGGGATCGCTTCGAGCTTATCGAGCATTACCGTGTAAAGCGGGTTTCCGGAAATGTATTGGAAGTGCCTGTTGGGAAAAAAGTACCCTGCCTCCTGAGGGATTGAAATGAGTGCCGTCAATGAAAAGTTGCTCATCTTTTGATTTTTTTGCGACAGTAATGTGCCGGGGGTTGCTATTTGTTCAGCTTGATTTTACCCCTTAAAATTGCAAAATAGTCATCATTTTACTCATTGTATCAATAATAATACAAGATGCACATAGATGTAACAGAACCCGGTGGTTATCCTTTCTCGGGCAGGTTATAGATGTCCCAATACGCAATGCCGACCGAGGAGACCAATGCAACCAGTGAACTAACCGTCAGTACGACAAGCTGCCCTGGCTCCTTTTGGAAATCGATAAAAAACATGAAAGCCGGATACACATACGGGAAGTAGATACTCTTGTCCCAATCCATCAGTATAATTCCGGTGATCCACAAGCCCAGACCGAACCCAAGCGGAATAACAAAATTGCGAAACCGGAGGCTGAGCCAGTACTGGATAATCGAGATCGCCAGACAGCCCAGATAAACGCGGCTTGACATCAGTACCAGATTGTGCCAGTCAATGCCGGCTACCACGAATCGGTACGCCGGATTAATACTATGAACCAGCATTCCGGATAATAGGATAAAACAATCAAAGCAAAGAATGTAGAACGGCACGAGCATTTGAATCACCAGCAGTTTTGAAAAAAAGATATCTGCAAAATGCCGGGGCGAGGCATAAACCTGCTTCCAGGTGTTGCTCCGAAATTCAATCTGCACGATCAGGTTCGTGATTAATATAATGTACATAGGCAGAATCACCGCCGCCACGTTTTTCCAGTTGAACCGGAAGAATGTCAGCCACGGGCTCTGTTCGAATTTGGTAAGCAGTATTTCAGGCCGCTCCAATAGAATGACCGCGTTAATAGCCGGGATGAAAAGAGCGGCTAATATCGTCAGCCACAATACAAAACTCCTTTTTGCTTTAATAAACTCTGCGAGCGTGTTTGAAAAAAATCGTGATGTCATGGTCAGGCGGAAATGATTTGCAGAAACAATTTTTCAAGGTCGGTGCCGACGACACCCAGGCGACTCACCCGAACTCCGCCACTAACAAGCATATAATTGATCAGTCCGGCATCGTCCCGGCCTGAATAGCCGACGCGCATGTTGAATCCCTCACTTGCCATGACGGCAAAGCGTCCGTCAAGAATTTGTTCGGCCCGCGTGAGGTTATCAACCTCGATTTCCAAAAGAGTATGTTGGCGCTGCAAGCTTTGAAGGTCGGGTAATGTGCCTTGAAAAAGCAGTTTGCCGTGGTGAATAATCCCTACGTGGGTTGCTACCTTTTCTACTTCTGACAGCAGGTGACTTGAAATCAGAACGGTCTTTCTCTGGTGCCGGTTCAGATCGCGAACCAGCTCCCGGATCTCAATCATACCGTTGGGATCGAGCCCGGTGGTGGGCTCGTCCATGATCAGCAGTTCAGGGTCGTGCAGCAGCGCGACCGCAATGGCCAGCCGTTGCTTCATACCTAAGGAGTAGGTCTTAACCTTGTTCCGGGCGGCATCCGAAAGGCCGGTAATGCGCAATACCTCTCCTATTCTGCTTTTCGGACATTCATAGGCACGTCTGAACACTTCCAGGTTTTCATGACCGGTCAAATGCAGGTAAAGCGACGGTTGTTCGATCAGGGAGCCGGTACGTTTTAAAATATCGATCCGGTTGCTGCGCATTTCCTGACCGAAAAGCCGGATGGCAGCGCTTTCACTGCGCAGGAGTCCCAGCAAAAGGCGTAAAGTGGTTGTTTTACCAGCTCCGTTTGGACCTAAAAAACCGTAGATGCTACGTTTGGGAACATAAAGGTTGATATCATCCAGGATCTTGCGGCTTCTTTGGAAACTGTAATCCAAATGATCGGTTTCGATAACTGCTTGTGTCATATCTGATTGCTTTTTTCTTTGGATCAAAGAAACAGGCCTCATTTCACAAGCAGAAATAAAATCGCCAACAGGCCGTGGTTGCCTCCAAGCGCACCAGAATAACCGACCAAAAAATAGACAGTGCCAGCTACTCAATGCGCCGCAGCAACTCTTCGCGGAATAGATCACCAATGGGCACCTTCTTGTCCCCAACGCAAATAATGTTGCGCTCGATAGCGGAAATCTTGTTCAAGGCGACGATGAACGATCGGTGTACTCGTGCGAAACCCTTTGCGGGCAGCTTATCCATGAATGCCGTCAGGGTGATTTGTGTATCGATTACCTGGTCCGGCGTATGTACGGCTACGTAATCTTTTTTCCCTTCAAGCATCAGAATATCCGCAAAATTCACGCGGATCATCCTGTGTGCGGACCTGACGAAAATGTATTCTGCCTCACTTGCGGCCGCGCCTGGCCGGCGAGCCTGCACCTTCTGCATAGCTTTCAAAAAGCGTTCAAAGGAGAATGGTTTGACCAGGTAGTCGACTACATCTGCTTCGAAACCCGCCAGCGCGAATTGAGGATAAGCTGTGGTAAGCACTACCATGGGCGGATTGGGAATAGTGGACAGAAAATCCAGGCCATTCACATCAGGCATATTGATATCGAGTAGTAACAGATCGCATTCTCCGTTGTGAAGCACTGTCAATGCTTCCAATGGAGACGAAAAGGTGGCGACCAGTTCGAGAAAGGGGCACCTGGAAACATAGTTCTCGATTATTTCCAGTGCCAGGAATTCGTCGTCAATAGCAATACATTTAATCATCGGTTGGCTTTTGCAATTGAATCCAAAAATCGGCGGTGAACAAATCGCGCTCCTGGCTTAATGTAAGTTGGTGCGCGTCTTTATAGAGTAACGCCAACCGACGCCTCAGATTAGCGATCCCAATGCCACCCGTAACATCCGGTCCCCTGGCCCGTACTTTATTCGAGGTATAAACCCTGAGCAGGTTAGCGTCCAGCGTGATGGAGATGGTGATTGGGGGCGTTCCATGTTTGAACACGTTTTCGACGACCGGCAGCAGCAGCAGCGGCGGGACCATCACCGTTCCCATCTCACCCGATGTTTCAAATTTAATCCCGTCCACCGATTTACTTCGCATCTCATTCATAATCACGTAGGTCCGTATCATCTCTATTTCTTTGTCAAGCAAAACCACCTCCGCATTCGCATCATATAAGAGGTACCGCATCATTTCAGAAATGTTCAGGATAACCGAGGGTGTTTCCGGCGCCTGACGAAGCGAGAGCGCATAAAGGTTATTCAAAGAATTAAAGAGAAAATGAGGGTTAATTTGCGCTTTCAAAACCGCGAGCTCGGATTTTAAACGTTCATTTTCCCTCTCTTTGTCGTTGCGAAGCTTCTTGTACCAATCGACGCTCAACCGAACAGAGAGTCCGAAAAACGCGAAGACTGCATAATTGCTGAACTTTGTAAAAAGCGGCAACAAATCTCCGCCAATGACCCTGCGAACAAAGTTGGCGTCGGGCAACAGGAAGCTTTCCGACACCACGACGAATACCGCCATGGCTACCGCTATCAGCGTATTTATTGCTAAAAAAAGCATTAAACTGTGTCGGGGAAGTACTTTGGGAACCAGATAGGCGTAGTTGAGATAAAAGCTGCCTGCATGCATGCCGAAAGCCAGGCCATAGTGCACAAAAAAGGCCTCCGGAGACATCCTCGCAAAGTTTCCATAGAATACCAGGATCGCGTAAATCCCCCACGCGAGCACATGCAAGAGCGCCGGAAGCTTTTTTTCCAGCAGCGGCTGCCACGCTTCTTTGGTCGGTTCAATCATCTGCGATAATACCAATTTCCGCGTTTTTCGAGAAAAAATAGTGTCAGTTGGCACCCTGAACCGCTCAGCAGGCCGATTATGCCGACCAATTTTACTGCGAAAAAATACTCCCGTTAAAATGCGATAACCTTGCGGGTTAACACATTTCAACGGGAGA
>CAMLNK010000107.1 GCA_946481035.1 uncultured Dyadobacter sp.
GTAGTGTTTCAGAATGCGTACGCCAGCGCCGGTAGTGAAGAATTTGCGGTTACCTTTCACCTTATTTTCAGTATAGTAGCCGCCGCGGAGTGCGCAAAGATTTTTGTACCAATATTCCGCACCCATTGCCAGGACGATCTCCTGCATTTCTTCCTTAAAACCGCCCGGCGCGTCGGAAAAGGATTGAATTATGCCTTCCAAATACGGTTTCTGATTCACGTTCGTACCCGGCACCGGTGTTGGCACCAGCAGCTTTCCCGCTTCGGCGGTGACATTCAGTTTGTGCTGCCCGTTGGCGGTATACGAAAAGCCGCCTCCCAGCCTCAAAGTCGTCGGTATAAAATATTCATGACCCGCGCCATAATTCATTTTCGGCCCGATGTTGGCTAACATAGCCCCGATCGTCCATTCCATATTTTCATCCGCATCTGCATCCGACGAACGACTTTTATAATAAACCCCAACATCACCCGCCACGGCCCGTGCCGGTTTCAGAGCATTGCCGGACACCACCACACTGCTCCCAATATCCGACGACACATATTTGAGAGTCAAACCCGCCGAAAAATGGCTTCCCAGTTGTTTCGCGTACGACCCGCTGAAAGCAATGTCCCCTCCGGAGGATAGCGAGGGGGCCGAAATAATCGCAGGTTCGCTGAAATATTGCACAGAAGCACCCACTACCTGGCCCTTTCCCAACTTTTTGTAACCCGCCGCATGGCCTAGCCAGGCACCGTTGATCAGGTTGGGCAGCCACGGCGAATAGGTAGCCGTAACCCCGAAATTCCCCGGCGCGTCCGGAAGCTTGCCCACGTTCCAGAATGCCGAATTTGCATCGGCGCTGGTGGCCGTTCCGGCATGCCCCATCCCACCGGCCCGGGCGTCCGGCGCCATCACGAGAAAATTGGCGGCAGTCTCAGCAATGCGGTAGTTTGTTTGGGCAAATACATTCGTCATAACGCACGACAAGCATGCAAGCGTGAGCAGATTCGCTTTCATAGGGGTTTGATTTACGTTAGAAAAGTTTGTTAGCGGTTACAAACCAAAAACGCACCCTATTTTATATTATTACGTGATCAGCCGACATTCTTAAACACCTCACTCCCAGCGATCCAATCCCAGTAATTTGCGCCCTAGTTCACTCAACTCCGCCGTTTGATAACGCGTTTGCTCCCAGTTCCGAGGATCGCCCGGGAAAGCGTAGCCCTGCGGCGCCTCACGTTCCCGCCAGGAGCGGATCCGCCACTGCCGCAATACCTCATCGTCCTCCTGGGCAGGCATCATAGCGATGTATTGCGCCAGGCGAACCTTGTCATGGCTGCGGTTGGCGCGTATGCCATGCGGCTGGGAACTGTTGAAAATGAGGAGATCTCCTGCATTCATTTTCACCTTAACGATCTCAAAACCTGTCACATCGGGCTGAAAATGGTTCCGGTCCTCGGGCTGCGTCAATTTCCAGGTGTCGTAAGTCCGGAACAGCTCCGGCACGCATTGAAACCCGCCCATATTCTCATCGTCCTGATCGGCCAGGGCGAGCACACCTTGTACATTTTGCGGTTTGGTTTCGGGATCATAATCCCAGTGAATGAAGCCTTTATACTCAAATCCGGGCCGCAGAGGCAGGTTCAGATTCGCGCGGTCGATGGTCACCCAGAGTTTTTCCGTGCCCCAAATGTCGGAAAACGCCTCATGCACTTTCGGATATTGCCGGTTATCCCACAGGTACTGATGGTTATACACTTCCACCATGCCGGTATTGGTGAGCTCTTTCATCTTCATTTCGGCCCGGGGAGGCGCGTACCACGTTTCGGGGTTGTTCGGGTCTTTTTCTTCAAACTCCCACAGGAAATCGGCCAGCTTTTTGACCTGTTCTTTCGGAACCGCATCCCTGATCACGATATAACCGTTGGTAGTCCAAAAATCCCAATCCTCCTCACTCAATAATTTGAGAGGCTTGCCATTGCTTCTGTCATTTAGTCTGACGTTACTCGACTTAGCCGTTGAGGGATTTCCGGGAATGTCGGTATGGGCATTTGCCGGTGCCATAGTAGCCATTGTTTTCGCCTCCATATCCATAATATTTTTTCATGAATGAATGAAACAAAACTAATACATCGCAATTCCTGCGACTACCGCTGCAATTGCCTATTTTTGCTCTGCATTGACTAAATGCAGCTACCCACGATACAACGACAGCAAATCAGGAGCAATTACAAGCATTTCGAGATGAAAATCATTCGTGAAGACATCCGGCCCGATCAGGGCAGTTCGTTCAAAATCCTGCTAACCCCGGGACTGAACGACACGTTTCTCTGGCATTTTCATCCCGAGTACGAAATCGTGTACGTCGAGGGGGCGGGCGGAACTCGTCACGTGGGCTCGCATACGTCCGTATACGAGGGTAGCGACCTGGTTTTCATTGGCCCGAACATCCCTCACCTGAATTTCGACTACGGTGTACGTACCCAATGCGAGCAGGTGATTGTTCAGATGCGTGAGGATTTTCTGGGAAAGGATTTCTTACTCGCACCTGAACTGCACAGTATCCGGAAGTTGTTTGAAACATCCCATCACGGACTGTCCTTCTCCGGCGAAACCAAACGCATTGTGGGGGAAAAACTCAAACAAATACCGCTGCTGGACCCATTCGAGCAGCTGTTGGCCCTTCTTGGCATTTTGAAAGTAATGGCCGAGTCGACCGAATCGATCGTCCTGAACCCCAAGCCCGTCGGCAGCAAATCCTTTCATAAAGAGCAACTCCGGATGAAGCATGTTTATGCCTATGTGGAAACCCGTTTCGACCGTACACCCGACGTGAACGAGGTTGCGGCTGCGGTTAACCTGACGACGCCGGCATTCTGCCGGTTTTTCAAGGCCAATGCGCACATGACTTTTACCGATTTCGTCAACCGGTACCGCGTCAACCAGGCCAAGAATCTTTTGCTCCAAGACCGCTCAGTTTCAGAAACATGCTTTGCCGTCGGGTTCGAAAGCCTGTCCTATTTCAACAAACTTTTCAGAAAAGTTGTCGGCGAAAACCCGTCAGAATTCAAGAAACGGCATTTGCTATAAAAATTTATGATATTTTTAAAATCAATAATTTGGTATTTAAAATATCTTCATTATTTTTACAAGTGAAATTACACTTCATCAATATGAAATCTATTCACTTCAACAACAACGATTTGAGTACGATCAGGAACATCCGGGAGCATCTCTACGAGTATCTCCTGGTTTTTTCCTGTGATCCGGTCACCGAAGCCGCGATCGGGAGCGTTAAGCAGTACTTTCAAAAGGCCTACGGCTGCGAACAGGCTGCTAATCTCCGCCCGCACCTGACACTTTTTAACTGCATTATCCATGAATACAAACTCGACAGGGTTGTTCAGGGATTTGAAAAGGTGGCCCGGCACATTGCCCCATTCCGTATCGAACTGGATGGTTTCAACAAATACGAAGGCGGCACTTTCTACGTCGATCTGGAAGAAGGCTCATCCCAGCAAGTTAACAGGTTGGTCAAAACGCTTAAAAACGAGACGGTTGATCATCTTTCCAAATGGGCCTCGGGCGAATTCAGGTTCTGCACCGATCCGCATATTACCGTCGCCCGCAGAATGACCCCGGTACAGGCCAACAGCGCCGCCAAAGAGTGGATGTACAAAAAATTCCATTCATCTTTCCGCGTCACCGAAATGATATTGCTGAAAAGATCCCTCATAAGTGGCTCGAAATGCCAGGAAATCGCGCGCATGCCGCTGCTAGGCCTTCCCGATCAGGTGGTCGTACAGGCGAGGTTGTTTTGATTGGGTTGAAACGTATAGAGATATCCGACTAATAAAATGATGAGGAGCGGCTTTAAAGCTCGCCTGATTTGGTTATTTCGTATCTTCGGCTACCGGCCGGCGGCAGTTAGCATGTGATATTCTGGCGCTATGGATCGGCAGGCTGAATTCCTAACCACGTTTTATGAAACCAAAACTCCTTTTACACTCAACGATCGGACTGATGTTTTGTGGGCTGAGTGCCTTTTCGCAGTCTTTCAACAATTTCCCTGTCACCACTCAGAAACCACCACTGCATGGCAAGCACTGGATGGGGATTACCGGCAAGCCGCTGGCGGCAACTGCCGGAGCAATGATTTTCAGCAAAGGGGGTAATGCTATCGACGCTTCGTGCGCGATGCTTGCGGCTACCTGTACGATGTGGGATGTACTGAGCTGGGGCGGCGAAACGCAGGCATTGATCTACAATCCCAAGACCAAAAAAGTAATCGCCCTCAATGCGATGGGTGTGGCCCCCACAGGCGCTACGGCCGATTTCTTTAAAAATAAAGGCATGAAATACCCGCCTGAATATGGCCCGCTGGCGGCTACAACGCCGGGCACACCGGGAGGCCTGATGACCATGCTGGCGGAATACGGTACAATGAGCCTGAAAGAAGTGCTTGCCCCGGCAATGCAAATGGCCGAAGGCTACCCGATCGAAGCGCAAACGGCCAACTCCATTGAAAGAGGTAAGGATCAGATCAAAAAGTGGCCGTATTCTACCAAGGTATTTCTGCCCCATTTGGGTCAGAAGCGCGAGGCGCCGGATGCGGGGGAGATATTTGTTCAAAAAGACCTGCGGGCAACGTTGCAAAAATTGGTGGATACCGAACAACAAGCGTTGAAAAGTGGCAAAACACGCAAAGAAGCCATTTATGCGGCCTACGACCGGTTCTATAAAGGCGACATTGCGAAAGAGATCGCACGTGGCTGTCAGGAGCAGGGAGGCCTTATTACCGAACAGGACATGGCCAACTGGAAGGTAAAGATCGAAGAGCCGCTGATGACGAATTATAAAGGCATCGAAGTGTATAAAATGCAGCAATGGACGCAGGGGCCGGTAATGTTGCAGGCATTGAATATGCTGGAAAACCTGGATTTGAAAGGTATGGGCTATAATTCTTCACGCTATGTGCACACGTTATACCAGGTCATGAACCTGGCCTTTGCCGACCGGGACTTTTACTATGGTGATCCGGCATTTGCACCGGAAGAGCCCATGAAAGGATTGCTTTCGAAAGAATATGCGAAGCAAAGACTAAAACAAATCAACTGGGAGCATAACGACGCGAAAGTGCTGCCGGGCGATCCTTATCCTTTTGAGGGCAAAAAGAACCCTTTTGTAGAGCAGATCAAGAACTGGGGTAACTTTCAGGCATCGCTGAATAGGAATGCAAATGGGCTCGACGAAAAGTTTATGGAGGAATTCACGGCGGGAACGACTTCCGTGGAGGCGGCCGATGAAGAAGGTTGGGTGGTAAGCATTACGCCCAGCGGCGGATGGGTACCTGCGTGTATCGCAGGTAACACAGGCGTGGGCCTGAGCCAGCGCATGCAGTCGTTTGTGCTCGACGCGCGCGAGAACCCCTTCAACGTGGTGGAACCGGGCAAACGGCCAAGGGTTACGCTCACGCCCAGTCTCGCATTGAAAGACGGCAAGCCTTTCCTGTCGTTCGCCAAACAGGCCGGCGATGAGCAGGATCAACTATTGCTCCAATTCTTTTTGAATGTCGTCGAATTTGGAATGACCGTGCAAGAAGCGACGGAAGCACCCAGTTTCAAAACCTTACAGATGTACGCCAGCTTCGGAGAACATGAGAAAGACCCGGGAGGACTCATTTTAAATCAATCCATGCCCGACTGGACGCGCAAGGAACTCTCCCGAATGGGTTACAAACTCAACTACCAGCCCCGCACCAGCGGCCCGATCAACGCCATTTATTTCGACTGGCAGCACGGCAGCTTTTGGGGAGGGTCGAGCAACCATGGCGAAGACTATGGTTTCGGGTGGTAATTATCTGAAAGTGGATTGAAATGCCTCGTTTCACCGTAGGATTGTTTAAACCGACAATCCTACGGCGGTTGCGACCGATCGATGATCCGGATCATGCCGAATGCCTCGCCAAAGCCGGTCTGCTGGTAAAACGGCGCCAATCCCTGGCCGGTGAAAAGCCCTACCAAAGATCCCTGAGGCGCATTGGCATCGAGCCATCGCTTCACTTCCTTCATGACTGCCGAACCGACCTGTTTTCGCTGCCAGTCCCGATGCACCATCACATCCTTGATATAGAAAAAGCTGAGACCATCTCCCAGTACCAGCGCACAACCTATCACTTCGCCGGTATCCGTGTCTTCTGCGGCTGCCACGAAAAGTGTGGCGTCCAGCTTCTGTTGAAGTTCCTCATCCGATTGCGTGTTCGTCCATCCAACCGATTCAGCGAGCTTGCGGTATTCGGCAGCTAAGAGCATACGCCCCAAGATTTTGACATTAGCCGGCAGAGGCTGTGACCGGCTTTCACTGCCCGAAGTTGCAGGCGCGGCGAAAGTAACATAATTGCCATTGAGATCTTTGATAACATATTCTTCAAACCCCCACGGCTGTTTTTCCAGCTGCATCACTATTTGTGCATTCCGGTCCTGATGCAGCTGATACAGCTCACGGATATTTTTGACCCGTATCCACACGCATTGGCCGTGCATTCGGTCCGCGGCTTCGCTGTCCCGCGAGAACTGAACGAACGCCCCGTGCCAGCTGACACCGCCATGATTGGGCGGCGTGCCCCATGTCCAATGACCGGGAAAGCCCAGCACCTCGTGCCAGTATTTTACAGTCGCATCCACATCGTTAACCGACAATACAGGTTCGGCGTGTGATATGAATGGTTCGGGTTTGTCATCGGCGGTTTGCATTGGAATTAAGTTATATGGTTATGCCGGCCACTTCAACGCCAGCACCCCCTCATGCCCGCGCCTCTCCGCCCAGGCACGCGGGCGCGCCCACGGCTTGTCGGTCGGCAAATGCGGGTCGGCGCCGTTTTCGAGCAGAAATTGTACCATTTCCGCTTTGCCGGCTTTGGCAGCCCAACCGAGTGGCGTGGTGCAATGCTGCTCATCGACCGCATCGATGTCGGCACCATGTTCGAGAAAAATCCGTGCGTTATGTATATCTCCCCGCTCCGCAAACCGATGCAAAGGAGTAATGCCCAGCCAGTTGCTAAAATTGGGATTCATGCCGCGCTGGAAGAGAAACTCTGTAAACTCGCGACTTTTGATCGCATCCTGTGGGCCGCTGCTCCGCACGCCTACGCCAATATGTTTGGCGAGATCGGGTTGGTAATGCAGTATCAGGCGGACGAAATCCTCATTTCCCTGCCCTGCGGCCGTTTCCAATGCGGATGCATCGTCCGCAAGCGCCGGATTGGCTTTCAAAACCGCGGCGGCCGTTTGGATATCACCGTAATAGGCCAGTAAATCCAGTGACCGCGCCGCGCCATAGGAACACAGCAGGTTGATCATCGCCTGGTCGCCTCGCTCCAATGCCGCTGTAAGCGAATCCGCTGAACTTTCTACCGGCACATTAGGGTGTGCACCATGTTCCAGGAGCAGCTTCACTATTTCAATATGGTTGTACACCACCGCCGAATGCAGCGCATGGCCCATCGGTGCTATGCCCTCTTCCGGCAAGTTGGGGTCGGCGCCGTTTTCGAGCAGCAGCCTGACAATCGCCATTCTCCCGGCCATCGCTGCATTTTTCAGGGGCGTGCCTGATCCGGCGTAGTAAGTAACGTATTCAGAGGGCCTGTTCGCGAGCGACGGGTCCAGATCAAGCAGTGTTTTTACCCTTGCCTCATCCCCCTTCAATGCGGCCATGCAAATGTCCACATATGCCCCCTTACCGACCAAATGCAGGTAAATATCGTTGGGCTTCCATTTCCAGTCGTCAGGTACGTCCCGCCAGCCGCGGTAGGAATAATCGCCGTTGGTGAGCTGGATAGGCCGCGCGCCGTCGGGCCGCCTGGCATTGATATCCGCCCCACGGGCCAGCAGTGCGTCGATCATCTCGGGCTGGCGCGACATGGTGGCCCAATGAATCGGCTGATTACCTTCGTCGTCGGTAGCCTGAATGTACTCGTCGGAGCTGTTCAGCAAAATATTGAATGCATTAAAATCGCGGTTCCGGATAGCTGCGGCGATCTGTTTACCGGCTTCGGAGCCCTTGTGGCGGTGCAATGCACGTTCGAGAAGTTCTTCCATATTCGCGAAACCGCGGTCGCGCGCCATTTGAATGAGCGGGTCGCCGGTACCGGAATCCACCGGGCTTGCACCGTGCTGCAAAAGATATTCAGCCAATTGCAGCCGGTCGTTGGCCACGGCGAACGACATTGGCGTGCGGTAATCGTAAGAACCACGCACGAGCGAAGGATCTTTTACCAACAGCTTTTTCACCGTTACGAGGTCTCCGTCGCGGGCGGCGCAGAACATTTGCCATACATCTGTCCCCAGCCCCGTGGACCAGAACAATGGTTCCTCTTTTTGAAGTGCAGGTGGCTGGGTCATCTTGGCGTGGGTCGGATTTGATGTACTTTTGCGCGAAGCTTCGTGTAGTTAGTTATTTTTTGTATGAAATAAAAGAAATGGATTTGATCGAAATTCAAAAAGTTAATGCGGATGACCTCATCGAAATCAGGCACCAGGTATTGTGGCCGGACAAGCCCCGCGAGTTTGTAAAAGTACCTGAGGACGAACATGGTATCCACTTCGGTTTATATGATGACGGGGTAATGGTCTCGGTTATTTCCCTGTTCGCCGACGGGCGAGACATCCGATTCAGAAAATTCGCGACATTACCCGACTTTCAGGGCAAGGGGCTGGGTTCTAAACTTCTGCAACACGCCATCGCGTACGTGCAGGCACGAGGATACGCACGTATGTGGTGCGACGCACGCACCGATGCCCTCGGCTTTTACGAGCGTTTTCACTTCACAAAGTTCTCTGAACCCTTTTTCAAGGAACATATCGAATATTACAAAATCGAGCGGATGCTTTGATAG
>CAMLNK010000108.1 GCA_946481035.1 uncultured Dyadobacter sp.
CACTGAAGAATTTCGACAAAACTTTTTTTTGCCAAATCCCCGGCTTCTACAAGATTTCTATTGACTGCGAACAAAACACAACCATTTTATTACTGTGTTACAGCAGTTTAGCTACATTACATTTGGATTTATGGATAACCATACCGAAGTATATTTAGATTGATTAGCAATAAGACAGTAGAAAATACTGCGGAACCGGCATTCCCACGAACAATGCAGGATGAAAGCGGCGCAAAGCCAAATAACCGATCAGTTACATTTGTAGCTCAAATCAGGCATTTTGACAGTCCCGCCCCACTAATATTTCCATTCCAATACACGTTTCAGGATAACCTGTGTATTTTAAGCGTGAATTGGATGGCCCTGCCGGAAGTACCGGCCTTCGGCTTCCTATTCCACCTGGCCATAACCGGGTTACTAACCTGACCATCTTGATGTTATGCTTAAAAAATGCTTTACTGTACTGACGTTCGCCATGCTGACCATTTCCTGCCGCACACAGGAAAAAACCGCCGCTCCCTACGAACGCCTCGATAGCATTGCCCGGGAGTATGTGAAGCTTGGGCTTTCAATAGGCCAATATGACAGCGATTTTGTCGACGCTTACTATGGTCCAGACTCGCTCCGACCTGAGAAAACAGATACTTCACAATTTCCCAAGGCCGCATTTCTGCAAAAAACCGGTGCCCTGAAAAAAGTGCTCACTGCATTTGCAGCGGGAGGACGGGAAGACACCCTCGCCCGCCGCGCCGAATGGCTCACTGCCCAGCTTACGGCATTTGAAAGGCGCATACAGCTCTTTTCAGGCACATTTGCGCCATTCGACGCCGAATCGAAAGAGCTGTTCGACGCCGTAGCGCCGGTTTATAACGAAAAACATTTCCAGGACCTCATCGCAAAACTCGACCATCTGCTACCCGGAGAGGGCTCCATTCCCGTTCGCTACCAGAAGCTCGCCAACCGCTTCCGGATCCCCCAGGAAAAGATCGATACCGTGTTTCGAACAGCCATCGCGGAGGCGCGTAAACGCACGCTGGCGCACTACACGCTGCCCGCGGGCGAGGATTTCAAATTGGAGTATGTCCGCGACAAACCGTGGTCGGGGTACAATTGGTACAAAGGCGATTATAAAAGCGTCATTCAGATCAATGTAAGTCAGCCTATTTATATTGAACGGGCCATCGACCTGGCGTGCCACGAGGGCTACCCTGGTCATCACGTGTACAATGCGTTGTTGGAAAAGAACCTTTACCACGACAAAGGCTGGGCCGAGATTTCGCTTTATCCTTTATTCAGCCCGCAGTCGCTGATCGCTGAAGGAAGTGCCAACTACGGCATTTCCATGGCTTTCCCTGGCAATGAACAGGAGGAATTCTGCAAAAATGTATTGGTACCGCTGGCAGGTTTGGATACTACGATGGCCAATGCCTATTTCGAAGCCCTGACGATCCGCTCGGCATTGAACTATGCCCGTAACGAGGTGGCCCGCGGCCTGCTCGACCGCGGCATGAGCGAACAGGAGGCTAAACGCTGGCTGACCGATTACTGCCTGCTACCCGAAAAGGGAGCGACGGACTACCTGCGGTTCATCCGAAAATACCGTAGCTATGTGATCAACTACAATTACGGACAGGACATTGTCAGGAAATATATTGAATCGCAAGGCGGGACGGCGGCCGATCCGGGCAAAAAATGGAAGCTTTTTGAAGCATTGCTCAGCAACGAAAACAAGGCTGGCGACCTTTTGAAGCAGTAAAATGCGTTATATTGAATGCATTTTAACAACTCGCCGGACCAATCTTGAAAAACTTTAATTTACTCACAAAAAAGAACAGCCCTAATATCTTTCAGATCGGCGCCGTACTGGCAGCCGCGTTATCCACCGGCGCATTGGCACAAACGCCGTCGCCCAAAACCTACACCTGCTACCACACCGAAAAGAATATCACCATCGACGGCCGCATGAACGAGCAATCGTGGAAGAAAGCTGCCTGGACTTCGTCGTTTGTGGATATTGAAGGTGACAAAAAGCCATTACCCCTGCAAGAAACCCGTGTGAAGATGCTTTGGGACGACCAGTATCTTTATATTGCCGCGCAAATCGAGGAGGAGCATATTTGGGCGTATCAGGACAAAAAAGACCAGATTGTTTATCTTGAAAATGACTTCGAGGTATTTATCGACCCCGATGGCGATACCGAGAACTATTACGAGCTCGAAATCAACGCGATCAACAACACTTTTGACCTGTTCCTGCCCAGGCCCTACCGGAAAGGCGGCCGGGCGCAACTCAAATGGGATATCAAGGGACTGAAATCCGCCGTGTCGGTGAATGGCACGATCAACAATGCAAAGGATAAGGACAAGCGCTGGATTTTGGAGATCGCGATTCCTTTCGAATCATTATCCACGGAAAACGTTAAGCCACTCATTCCGGCCGATGGCTCCGAGTGGCGGATCAATTTCTCGCGTGTGAACTGGCAGCATGAAGTCGGAGAGGATGGCCGTTACAAACGCAAACGCAACCCCGAAACCGGGAAAATACTCCCTGAATACAACTGGGTATGGTCGCCTCAGGGCATTATCAATATGCATTATCCCGAATATTGGGGAAAACTGGTTTTCAGCACCGGTGAGGTCGCAAAGGCAAAATAATTTCGAACCCCGGCCAGCTGTAAGCGTGCCGGGGTTTGTTTATCAATGCCCCTCGCTCGATTCGAACCCGAGAATTGCGAGGCGGTATGGCGTAGCGGAAACTTTCACCTTACTGATTTTGGACAGGTTAGCCGTATTTACCACGAGCAACTCGCCGCTCTTCGGTTGGGTAATATAGACGTACCGCGATGTCGCTTCCAGTTGCGGCTTCTGTGTTTCGTCTTTCACCGTGGCACCGGTAACCGAACCACTCGCTTTCAACGTATTGGTTTTCAGATCATAAATCCGCAGCTCGCCGCTGTGCAGCAATATCACCACATTATTTCCCGCATAATCGACCTTCGCCTGCATAATGTCGGTATTTGCCAGGACCGGCGTCACCGATTTCGCCGCCACGTCGATCATATACACACCTTTGGCGGCCGTATACCCCAGAAATTTACCTGCCCCTTTCGCTTCAAGGATAGAGCCGAACCAGGCATCGCCGAAATCGGCAGGATGCGGGATAAGATACTGGTTACCCGTCGGTTCCACTGCCAGAATCCCGCTGGAAGAGCCGAATAGCGAAATGCTGCCGTTGGTCGCATTACCGTGAATACCTTTGGTTTGAATGGTCGAGGCGAAAAGTGTTTTTCCGGAAACGTCGATAATCTTCACGCGCTCGGGCAATGTCCCGGCCGCGGAACCGTCTTTCTCGGTAATGGCATAGGTGCCGTTATCGAACTTCGTCATAGCGCCGTGGTGCGCCACGTTACCCGCATTGATATGCGTCATTTTCTTGCCGGCGGTGTGGAAATCGCCTTCTTTTGCAATGCTCAGGGTGCCATCGCCGTCATTGAAAGTGATGATCTCGTCGCCCTTGCTTTTGAAATGCGTCGGCTTTTTGCCGTCGCCGGTCAATGCACCGAATTTCGGGGTACCTTTTACATCGACGTGGTCGCCGTGGCCTTCCAGGCCCGTGTCGAAAAGCTGTACAAAGTTATTCGCTCCATTCACAATCGCCCCGAAACGTCCGCCTTGCGTGCCATAGAGCGTCGATTTGGCAAATTGTACTTCAAACTTCTCCGCCGTAAGCTTTACAGGATCCACCAGCGCCAATTCCTTCGAAGTCTCGTCATTCACCACCACGCGGATGAACTTGTACTCCGTTTCTTCAACGGGTGTCACATCATCTTTTTCCTTGTCGTCGCAAGCCACGAGCAATGCGCCGAACATCATTGAGAATAATACTTTGGATAAATGCTTTTTCATAAAAAAATCTTTACATGCAACAATGATGCAAATGTAGTTTCAGAAAAACCACAATTGCAACAATGTTGCATATAAAGATTAAAAAAGAATTAAAGAGCCCCCAACCCCTTATCAGGCTATCGCCTCACGCAGCAGGTTCCTGCTCTCCTTTTTCACAAATGTGATCGGAACAAATTCGTCGTTGGGCGCGCCGATATAGTATACGGTCCATTCCGGATCGTGATGCGCCAGCATTTCGCTGATACAATCGGCACGGTGCGCAACCGGGTTCGTACAATCTTCCCAGTAAAACAGCTCGACCCTGTAAAACAGGTTCTGCTTGATTCCGTTGATCGTTACCTCAACTTTGATCTCCTGCTTACCTTGAAGCGGCGGGATAGGGATTGCAATGTGGCTCATGGGATTATCTGGTTAAAATTCAATTCATTGGTGCTCTTTTTTGTTGGGAGAAAAGGGAGGAATGAGGAAAGGGAATCTGCCATTTTAACATTTTCCATCTTCCCCTTCCTCCATCCTCCTTTCCTCCTTTATTCCGCTCTAAGACTTTTAACGGGATTCATCATCGCCGCTTTGATACTTTGAAAACTGATCGTGAACAATGCTACGAACACTGCCAGCGCGCCGGCGATCAGGAACATCCACCACTCGATTTCAATGCGGTAGGCGAAATCGTTCAGCCAGGTTTTCACTGCAAACCAGGCAATCGGCGTGGCGATAAGGATAGCCATGAGCACCAGTTTGAGAAAATCCCGTGACAGCAAGGCCACAATGCCCGTTACCGAGGCACCCATTACTTTCCGCACACCTATTTCCTTGATCCGCCTTTCTGCCGAATACGATGCCAGCCCGAACAACCCGAGGCACGAAATGAAAATCGCAAGCCCGGCGAGTATGCCCACGATTTCGCTCACCTGGCTATCGGCACGGTACATTTCGGCAAAGTGCTCGTCGAGGAATGAGTAGGTGAATGGCTCTCCCGGCACAAGCTTGTTCCAGGTCGCCTGAATGGCCGCGAGCGACTGCTGCGCATTTTTCCCCTTAATGCGCACCGACATTTCGGAGTAGGACCAGTCCTTTTGGTTAAACATGCAGAGCGTCTCGATCTTGTGGTGCAGCGAATTGAAGTTGAAATCCTCCGACACGCCCACAATCGTCGAAAGCGAGTCCATTCCATTAAAACCAAACCGCTTACCGATCAACGTTTCCATTGTCAGCGTCGGCTCGTCTTTCAGAAGCTCCCTTGCCAGCGATTCGTTGATAATGTAGGTTTTTGCATTATCCCCTGCGTTGTGCGTAAAATTGCGGCCTGCGATCAGTTTGATTTTGTATAACGACAAGTAATCGGGATCCACCACCACCTGTGACGATGTCAGTTCGCGCCTTGCGCCAGTGCCTTGGAAAGCCACGCCGGTCTGGTGCAGGTTGTTGCCAAGGCGTTGCTGCGAACCGGTGACCGCCTCGACAAACGGGCTCGTCAGCAGCTCCTGTTTCAATGCCGCATATTTCGGGTTCGAATTCTGGTTCAATGGCACGATCACCACCTGCTCCCGGTCAAAACCGGGGTTCTTATCGACCATATATCGCAGCTGCTTCACCGCAAAACCCGTGGCGATGATCAGGAACACCGCGCTTGTAAACTGTGCGATCACCAACGCATTCCTAAAATTGCTCTTTCCGGCACGGATAGTGCCTTTCAATACCTTCACAGGCTCGAAAGACGACAGGAATGCAGCCGGATATAACCCTGAAAACAGCCCCACGAGTATCGTTCCCAGCAAAATGACCAGTAGTAAACCGGGGTTCTGAAATATCGAAAATTCGAGTTTTCGCTGGCTGAAATTCGCCACCGACGGCATTACCAGTTTCACTACCGCCACCGCAAGTATTAATGAAAACAATGCCAGCAGCACCGATTCGCCGATAAATTGCCCCGCCAGCTGAAAACGCTGCGCGCCAATCGACTTCCGTATCCCGACCTCTTTCGCCCGGCCGGTCGAGCGGGCCGTCGAGAGGTTCATAAAATTCACACAGGCGATAATGAGCACAATCGCGGCTATGACCAAGAAAACATAGGTGTACCGCTTATCGAACTTCTGATAGTTGATATAATCATGCGTAATATCCACCGACTGCGCGTGCACGTCGGCCAGCGGTTGCAAAAACAACTCGTAAAACTTCCAGCCGCCTTCCTTCATGTGTTTTTTAAGGAACGCGGGGAATTTCTTTTCCATTTTGGCGACGTCGGTGCCGGGCTCCAGTTCCAGGTAAGTTACGAGCCAGTTTCCACCCCAATTTTTCATAAAATCGGGTTTGGCGATCGTATTAAAGGAAACAAGTGCTTCAAACTGCAAATGCGAGTTGGCAGGCGCGTCCTCCATGATACCCGTCACTTTGAGTGTGAGCGTATCTTCGCTGTAATGGTTGACAAACTTGCCGATCGGATCGGCATTCCCGAAGATTTTTTTCGCGCTTTTCTCTGTCAGCACAATGCTGTTAGGCTCTTTCAAAACCCGCGCTTTTTCACCATTCAGCAGCGGATAGTTGAAGAGCTGGAAAAAATTGGAATCGGTCAGAAAGACCTGCGAAAAGTCGATCCGCTGACTCTGGTAATGCATTGTCAGTTTTCCTGGGGTATTTATTCTGACAAACTGCCGGATTTCCGGAAACTCTTCTTCCAATGTGGGCCCCATCGGGAACATCGAGAGCGCCACTTTTTGCGGGGCCACCATTCCTTCGAACTTCTGCACCTCATCGAGCCGGTAGATGTTTTTGGCATGAATCCCGTCGAAACCGCGTTCGTAAAAAACAAACAGCATGATCACAATACAAGCCGCCATACTCACGGCCAAACCTACAATATTGATGGCCGAAAAAATCTTATTCTTCCAGATGTTCCGGAGGGCGATTTTGAGGTAGTTTTTGAGCATGCCGCTGTTTTTTGACCATCGACCGCGGACCAACGACCGCCGACCATGGTATTCCATTACTATATTTTACCACTCTTTTGAAACTCCATTTTCCGTCACTGCATCGCGATCGCTGGTCTACGGTCGGTGGTCCATAGTCTACCATCCATCCCCCAACCCAACCACTCGGTGGTCGGCCGTCGGCGGTCATCCTCTGCCCAAAAACAATCATTGCCAGAAAACATAATTCCCTGACAATGACTGTATCAGCATCCGGCAACAAATTTATGCCAGCCGTAACAACGACTTAATAATCAGCATTTTAATACAGAAAAAAGCACGAAAACTGTCCGAATTCGGACAACCTTGTTCACCGATGGACAACACGGAGAAATCCCTGATCGGACCGCATTACCAGTCCTTCCGAAAACCGATATATCCACCGGTCCTCCTGGTAAAAACATCGCCCTGATCGGTAGCTATGCGAGCGATAATGCTGGTGTTTTTCAAACCCGGAACCGCGTATTGCGCCCCTAATGCGGATGAAAGCTGTCCTCTCGGCGGATCGAAGTCGGCACCGGGTGTCCCGAAGTTTTTGCTGTAAGAGAATTTCAATGTAAGCGCGAGTGAACGGCCGATTTTTCCCTGTGCACCCAGGTAATACACATTCACCAGGTTGTTGGGGAAATACCGATAGTTCCCCAGCTTCGACTGATCCATGTCCTTCCCCGGAATGATAAACGGCGTGCCCACCGTCCGGCCTAGGTAAGACCAGCCCTCCGAGTACTGGGTATGGTTGAAATAGTTGTCGGCCCCCTGGTACTTGCTTCCGGGAATGTAAAACTCGGAACCGGATTGGTCTTTGGTACTGAGGAATTCCAAAGTCAGGTGGGTGAGCGCAAAGCCGTTTCCTGTGTTTCCGGGCAAAAGTTTCAGATTGATGCCGTAGAGCCCATCAGGAATATTCTTGAAAAGCATGCTCGAAACATCCTCGAAAGGATGCTGATGGTATACAAATAACCTGTAACGGTCGAGCTTTGTCTCAAATGCAATGTCATAGCTTCCCAAATGGTTACCGACACGGTAGCTGTCGAATGCACCGTAACCATTTTTCTCGAACCAGTTTTTAGAAGTAAATGCGAGCACCACATTCGGATAAATCGACCACGACGACGGCAGTTCACCGTTCACCGCCAGCTCCGGGTGTAATTTGAGGTATTCCGAATGTCCCGCCCACATGACATTGTGGTTGAGACCAGCATAGAACTTGCTTTTGTGTTTACCAAACCGCAGGTAGAGAAACTTCTGATGCAGCCGCACACCCTGAATATAATCCGTATTAAACCAGCCATGCGCAAACCCCGCATGCACAGCCACGAAGTTTCCGGTAAATTTCAGCGGCGAAAAGCCCACTGTCCCTATCTGCACTTTAGGTATAGGCAGTGAATTCCCCGACACGGAATAAAAGCCTGACGATAAGGTTGTGTCCCCCAGCCCCATTACTTCCTTCCTGCGCCCTACCCACAGCTCCACGCGCTTAAAGCGCACGCTCGCATGCGCCTCCGGAAGCACAAAATCAAACTTGTTTTCCTTATTATACATCCCCACCGGACTCACCCCGGCACTCCAATCGAAATTCCGTGGCCGGTTGGTAAGGCTATCATAAAAAAGGTAGTTTCTACGCGCAGTCGCCTGTATTACGCCCGCAGCAGCACGATCGGGTACTGCTCCAAACTGGTTGGTCCGGAGCCAGAATGGGGTTTCACCGTTAGAAGATAAATATGCCCCCGCCTCTATACCCGCTTCGAAGTTGGACACAAGCATACTTTTCTGGGCAAAAAGCGGCCCCGAAATGATTGCAAGAATCGCAATAACACTGAAAATAAAGGTTCTACGCAAGTGGTTCTGCCCGGTAAATGATTCCCCTGCAAGATAAATATGCTCCGGGAAATATTTGTTACCACCGGCTTCCTTTTAACGCAACGATAAAGGGGAGAAGGGAGGAAAGGGAGAATGGAGGA
>CAMLNK010000109.1 GCA_946481035.1 uncultured Dyadobacter sp.
GAGTCATTAAAATAATCCCCAAACCAATAATATTATTGCTTCCATCGCAAAAATTTGAGAAGAACGGAGATTATTTGTAGACGTACGGGGCTATGGTAATCGTGTGCAGGTACCCTTATTTACCCTGGCTTGCGGCGCGGTAAGAATCATCGATTTGGCGCCAGTACTTCTCATACAGCCTAGTTGCAGCCCGAACACTGCTCCCCTTCTGCTCCACCGGAAAATCCCTTTGCGTATTGACCCACTGCCATTCCCATTGCGAGATCGATTTCTCAAAGGCCTGAAAGTCGGGCTTTTGCCCTGATCGCATAGCGCTTTCGAGCATAACAAAAAACTTCTCCCACCGAACTTTGTAAAAATCGTTCAGCAAACCGCTCCATTGGCGATTCGAATACTCGTGCAACGGACTGTCTGCATCGCCCCAGAGCGTGATCAGATCGCGGGCATTTTTTTCGTAAAGTGCCTTCTCGGCGGCATTGCTCCCCCATTTGCGGGCGGAAGCAATCCACGGGCCAAGCAGAAAGTCTTTTCTGGTCGCAAGCAACAGGTCCATGTCCGAGACCAGTTCCAGAAATGCACGGCTGTGCTTTTGAAAGGCCGCCCGATCGCCGCTGCGGAATGCCTGTACCCACCGCTTGTGAATCACCGATGCATAATTCGCCAGTACTTGCCGGGAAATGTCGGTCAGATCATACAAGAAACCATCCGTATGCGGCCCTTTCGCGGCCGATTGTATGAAAAGCTCCCAGGCCGGCAGCAAGTCGGCAGGCGCGTAATTCAGCTTTGTGCGGGTCCATACGGTCGTCGAATCAAGTGTGGGCCTGCCGGTGATGATCGATTCGGCCCCATCGCGGATTTCTTTGCCGTTATAGGCGGTCCTGCGAAGGATCTGCCATGCTTTAACGAGTTCCTGATCTTCACTTCCGTACCGGTTCCGGGCATATTTGGGCAGCCATTCGTCGAGGTCAATGGGCGCCGTCCGCCAGGTGTGCTCCATCATCAGCTCATAAATCACCGGGTTTTGCTCGATGGCCTCCATCGTCAGTCCGATACCTTCCATCCGCTTTTTGGCCGGGTCGTTCCAGGCGGCTGCCGGACCCTGGGCCACGCCGTCCATCCGACCGAACAAGTTCACATTTCCGCCGAAATTGTTGAGCATGTTCCATATCCAGGGCTTTCCGTAAAAGGCCTCTGTCCGCTTCCACACCGGCTCGATTTCCGCGGCCAGGTCGAGCAATAGCATCCGCTCGTCAGGCACTGCGTTGAGCAGTGCTTCAATCTGCGGCGCTTTCCAGAACTTGCGGTCGCTGTAAAAGAGCCAGCCCTGCATCACCCACACCGCGTCGGGATCGGCCTGGCGCATGCCTTCGTAAATGCGCTCGCTGAGCTTGGAAAGGTAAGCCGGATCGTCGGTGGGCGGCTCGTTCTCATTGAATGTGTCAGCCGAATAGAGATGATCGGTGCCGTAAAGCGCTTTTTGTTTGTCCAAAAAACGTTTCCCTATCTCTGCGAAAAGCGGATCCTGGGAATCGAGAATGTAGGTATCGCCGAAGCCATTGGTCCAATTGGTCGCTTTCAGCTGCGCGCCGGGGTACTTTTTGCGGAATGCGGCCGGAACATGCCCGGTGAATGCGGGCAACACCGGTTTCATACCCAGCTCCCGCTCGCGGCGCACGATCTGCTGCTGCAAGGCTTTGTGGCTCTCCATCCAGCTCAGCGGCAAAGGCCCGCCCCAACCGTCGAGGTTACCCATCCAGAACCATCCGAAATAGGCCGGGCCACTGAAAAAGTCTTTCAGGTCCTCTTCCGAAAAGCCCATTTCCTTATACACTTGAAGCCAAACATACTCCTGGCCGGTGATCGCCAGCGGCATGTTGATACCGTGCAGGGCCATCCAGTCGATCTCTTTTTGCCAGCGGTCCCAATCCCACCAACTCATGCTGTAATTGAATGTACAGTAATTGAGGTTATAGCGGTATTGGTACGCGGTTTGTTTCCGTACTTTGGCCGGAACGACGGGCAGCTTTGCAGGCAGCGCCAGATTGGTGCCGTTCCAGGTGATCTGGCAATGGGCGTATTCGGTCAGGTAGTGATACAATGCGGAAGCCACCGCCACCCCGCTCGTTCCGCGGAGGATGATTTTGCCAGCTTTACTTTCGATTTCAAATTCATCCTTGCCCGACCTCGATTGCAGTTGCTCCACCTGAAAATGCGAAGCGTGCGTTGGGATCACCCTCTGTATCAGGGAACTTGCGGAATTGACAACCGTCTGACCGATGGAAGTCTTCGTGAGGACACTCATCAAAAAGATAAGACAAAACCGGTTGACCCTTCTCAACCATCCGGGAGAAGAACCACCACTACGGAAATGATTCATTTTAAAATAAGGAATGATTGGCCTGTCGGCAGCTGAACGCTGTGACTGGAACGATGTGAATGAAAACATTCTCCGTAGCCGAAATACAGCTACGGAGAATGTTATAAATCAATAACCTGGATTCTGAACCAATGCAGGATTGAGTTGCAGTGCTACCCTTGGTATCGGGAAGATGCGGCGAGTGATGTCCGAATTCGTTTTATAGCCCCATGTGCCTTCAAACTTTCCGAAACGGATCATATCATTCCGGTGCCAGCCCTCCGAGACAAACTCACGCGCTCTTTCGGCATAGATAAAGTCAAGATTTACACTCGTCAAAGCAGGTGACGTGGTCCGTTGCGACCTCAACTCGTTCGCCAGCGAAAGTGCGGTATGGCCTAATGTCGGACTTCCGCCGCGCAGTATCGCCTCTGCCTTCATCAGAACAATATCCGAATATCTGAAAATGGGGATGTCATTGTTCTGATTCCTGTTCAGCGAAGACGCATCGGGGTAGAACTTCATGTTGCGGTAACCCATGTGCCACGCGATTTCGTCGTTCCCCGCGTCAAAAGAACCCACATCCTGGCGGAGCACCACCTCCGGCGTCAGTTTCACCTGGTAAGTGTAGGGACCCGACGGATTGTTGCCTTTGTAAAACTGATCGTAGCCAATGTTGGTAGTGGTAACAGTGAGCGGAGTGACCCCGTCGTTCATATACTGCAAGCCCGTCAGCCATTGCTTGTTACGGATATCACCTTCGTCATTGAAATTGGCATAATACTCCGGCAGTGTGCACGCACTTCCGGCAGGCGTATAAGGCAGGCTGAACTTCTTGACCATGCTTCTGGGAATGTCGTACCGCGCGCGGATGTTGACGCTTCTGAATGGGAAAGTATTGGTTTGCGCCGGATCGTAAGGAATGGCGAAAATAAACTCCTTCATCTGCGGCCCGTTCGTCGGATAGAACATATTCAGATAACTGCTTCTGGGCTCCAATGCATACAATCCCGAACCGATCACCTTATCGCAGGCGGCAATGCAGTCGTTGTACCGGTTTGTGCCGGTGTAGTACTCGGCGTTCAGGTACATTTTCGCCAGCAAGGCATAGGCAGTCCATTTGTTGGGCCTTCCGTATTGAGACACGCCCGATACTTCGTTCAGATTCGGGATCGCTTCGAGGATTTCCTTTTCGATGAAATTAAAAACTTCTGTCCTGGGCGAGTTGGTTTTGGGGGCAAAATCACCGTAAGTGGTGTAGATAGGCACATTTCCAAAGCTATCCATCATCATGAAATAGGCTAATGCACGTACCATTTTGATCTCCGAAAGGTTCGTCTGTTTCGCTGCGCCGTCCGGCATTTTCTGTTCCAGAATCGAGAGCGTCTGGTTGGCGACGCCGATGATGGTCGATAGCCAGGTCCAGTGGCCGTTTACATAACCATTGTCCACCGTCCAGGTGTGTAGGTGCAATGTCTGGTTTTGACCGCCGTCGTACCAGTTACCTCCCCGGGCGGGCATAATGCCCTCATCTGTGCTATATGCCGCGATCTGGTAGGCTTCCGCTCCGAAGTTCCCTCTCAATGCCACATAAACAGGCCCGGAAGCGGAAACGAATTGCTCGTCCGTGCTCGGGAAAACGTCGGTCGTCAGCGCGGTCGTGACCGGCACGTCCAGGTCGTGGCAGGCAAACAGGGTGGTTGCCGCCAGCGTTGAGAAAAATAGTTTTATATATGAATTCTTCATGATTCTGCTTCGATGTTAGATGGATATGTTCAGACCGAATAGAAACGTACGAGTCTTCGGATAGAAGTTGTTGTAATCAACGCCCGGAGCGATCCCGCCCTGGTTTACCTCCGGATCAACACCCGTGTATTTGGTGATGACAAACAAGTTGTTGACCGAAGTATAAACCCTCAGGTTCTTGACAAATGGCCCCAGCTTCTTGAAATTGTAGCCCAGCGTAGCGTTGTCGAGCCTCACAAAACTTCCGCTTTCCAGAAAGCGTGACGAGTAAACGTAGGCGTTGAAATCACTCACTGGTTCATTGGCCACTTCCGCGAGAATATTGGCATACTGCGCAGTGCTTGGCCTGAACAGGTCGGCGCGGGTCGCATTGAAAATTTTGTTTCCGAATACACCTCTTACGAATACGTTCAGATCAAAGTTCTTGTACCTTAGGCTGTTTGTCCAGCCCATCATCAACTTTGGCTGGGAGCTACCCAGGTAGTGATAGTCTTTTCCAACCACAGGCGTAGTCGTCAGGCTGCCGTCCGCTGCCACGAATTGAGACACACCTGCTTCATTTTTTCCGGCGTACTGAAACGAGAAGAACTGGCCCAACGGACGGCCGGCTTTCAGGATCTGGAGTGATCTTCCCGACTGACCTCCGCCTTCAGGACGCGACAACAATACAGAGTCGCCGCCCGCAAACAGGGGATTAGTAAGGCTGGTGATGACGTTTTTGTTGTGCGCGAGATTGATTCCGCTCGTCCAGCTGAAATTGGTATTGTCCACCAATTTTGCGCTAAGATTAAACTCTACGCCTTTGTTATTCACGCTTCCGCCATTGGCTACAATACTTCCCGATGGTACCAGGATCGGATCCACCGTGTAGGAATAGATCATGCCCGTGGTATTCTTCTCGTATACTTCAAGCGAGCCGTTTACCCGGTTTCCCAGCAAAGCAAAGTCCAGACCGACATTGGTCGTAGCCGTTTTCTCCCATTTCAGGTCAGCATTTGCGGATTTGGTGGGGCCATAAGCACCCGTGAGTGAGCCGTTGTAGTAGTAGGTACCCAAAGCCCCGGAGATAAATTGTGCCGTGTAGGCATTGAATCCGGTTGCATTGCCGGTAACGCCATAGCTGGCCCTCAGTTTCAGGTCGGTGAATACATGCTGGCTTTCCATGAAACCTTCCTGGCTTATTCTCCACGCGGCGCCTACCGACGGGAAATAGCCCCATTGGTTATTGGCACCGAACACCGAGCTACCGTCTCTTCTGACCGAGCCTTGCAGCAAATACTTGCTTTTATAGTTATAGTTAAATCTGGCAAAATCGGAGATCAGCTGCGTTTCCTGATAAACCCCATCCGGCCCAAAGCTGATCTGGTAGCCTGTTGTGCCGTACGGGTTGCTCAAAGCGAGGTTATTGTAGGTAATGTTATCGACCGGAAAATTGCTGGTAGTCACCTGAAAGCCCTGCCCTGCCTTGTTATTCTGCCACGAATAGCCCACTACCGCATTGATGGAATGGTCGCCGAATTCCTTGTTCCAGGTCAGGTAAGTTTCCAGGATTTTACTGGTATTCTGATACGAACTTCTGTTTGCCTGGCCGTTTTTACCGAATGATTGAACCGCATGGAAGCCCAGGCCCGGATCGGGGTTGTCATACATGTTGTTGTAATTATTCGTAAAATATTTGTTGTAGTACGTACCCTGCAAAGCACTGGTATTCAAGTAAGAAATGTCCAGATTATAGGTCAGCCCGAAAGGCAGCTCCACCTGCGTTTTGAAACTCCCGATGAGATTGTTCGATTTCGTATTCATCTCACTGTTATTGATCATCGCCACCGGGTTGTAGTAGTTCGTATTCTGAAAATTTTCAAAATAGGAACCGTCCTCTTTTCGGATCGGCGAAACAGGCAGGTAAGAAGTGGATTGCAGCAAAACGGTGTTCCGATACGGGATATCGTTGGCATTGCTATGCGAGTTGGTTACCGAAAAGCCGAATTTCAATTTGTCCTTCAAGGCACGCTGCTCAATCGACAGGCGGCCGATTACGCGGGTCAGATCACTGTTCAGCAGGATACCGTCTTTCTTGACGTAGTTCAAACTCGCAGCGTAAGTCGTATGCTCGCCGCCGCCATTGAAAGACAGGTTGTGATTGGTGGATACCGCCGTCTTTTTCTGGATAGACGACTGCCAGTCTGTATTGGCCCCTTTGTCATCCGCCGGCGTGAAGCCGATGCCGTTTTTGTCCAGAAAAGCCCTCAGCTGGTCTGCGTTCATCATGTCCAGTTTGTTGGAAACCTTCTCAATACCCACGTAACCGTTATAGGAAATCTGCATCGTCCCCGCTTTTCCTTTTTTGGTGGTGACCATGATCACACCATTGGCAGCACGGTTGCCATAAATGGCCGTTGCAGCCGCATCCTTCAACACATCGATAGAAGCGATATCGTCCGGCGCAATGGTGGAAATATCGGCACCGGGCACGCCGTCGATCACATAAAACGGCCCCTGCGCACTGTTAATCGTGGACGCACCGCGCATCACCACCGCTGCCGGCTTGTTAGGGTCCCCGCTGGCTGTGATGTTAAGTCCCGGCACTTTCCCTTGAAGCAACTGCCCCACATCGGTAATGGCGCCATTATTGAGCTCCTCTCTTTTGACCGTACTGACCGCGCTCGTCAGATTTTTCCGCGACTGCTGGCCGTAACCAACCACTGCCACCTCATTCAAGGTCGTGTTGCTTTCCGTTAATAAAACCGAAATGCTGGTTTGCTTACCTACCAGGACTTCCTTGGATTCAAACCCGATGTAGGAAAAAACAAGCACATCCGTATCGGTTACATCGATCGAAAAATTTCCATCGGCATCCGTCACAGTCCCGAGCTTGCTGGCCTTCACAACCACGGTTACGCCGACGAGCGGCTTTCCGTCCGAGCCCATTACCTGCCCCTTGATCGGCTGCACTGCTTTGGGGGCCGGGGGCGCTATCTTCAACTGCTTTTTGGGCTGCAAAACCACCGTCTTGTCTACAATCGAATATTCGAGCGGCAGGTTCGCCAGGCATTGGGCGAGCACCTCTTCGAGCGAGCTTTCGCGCATCGAAATCGTTACCTTTTCCGACTTGCGGATCAGCTCGGTCTTATACCAGAACGAGTAGCCGCTCTGCTTTTCAATCTCCTTCAATACCCTTTCCAGCGGCGCATTCTTCGCCAGGATGGTGATCTTCTGCGAAAAGCTGCTGGCGCTTACCTGCATGCAGAATGCGAGCGAAATAATAAAGATCAGTTTCATAACCCGAATGGCCCTGATAAAGGGGGAGCAAGGAGGGCCTTCATGGGCACACAAGGGCCTTATCCCCTTTTGGATAAAAGAGTTGTGGTTCATACTTTTGTCTTGAGAGTTGGTACTAAACAGTAGGACAATTGTTTAAAAATGCCAGGCTCTTGCCAGATCGGGAGCGGTTGCAACGTTCCCGTTCTTTTTTTGCCAGAGGCCGGCCGAAGAAGTCGCTATTCGGTCATAGGCAGAGGAGGTTATGGTGTTACAATAATGGTTTTGTCTTCAATTCTGAATTTCACCCCGCTTAGCGAAAGGATTTTCATCACACTCGAAACATTGGAGTTGCGCGGGAGCCGGCCGGTGAAGTTCTCACCACGGCTGTTACCCTCGTAGCGCACCTGTACATCATACCAGCGCGAGACCTGCCGCATGATGCTTTCCAGGCTCTCGTCTTCAAACTGGAAAAAACCGTCCTTCCACGAAAGCTCCTTGCCTGTGTCGACGTCATCCACTACACGCATGCTGCCCGTGGCCGTACCGATCCGAATCTGCTGACCCGGCGCGAGCAATGCCTGTTTGCCGCCACGTGTCACTTTTACGGCTCCTTCCAGCAGCGTCGTACGCATAATCTTCTCATCCTCGTAGGCCATTACATTGAAATGTGTGCCGAGCACAGTGATCTCGGTCGCCCCGTTCTTGACGACAAAAGGCATTTGCCTGTTATGTGCCACTTCGAAATACACTTCACCGGTAATCTCCACGTTGCGTTGCTTGCCGGTGAATGCAGTCGGGAAGCGCAGGCTCGACGCCGCATTGAGCCAAACGCCGGTCCCATCGGGCAGTACGATATGGTATTGCCCCCCTTTGGGCGTCGTGACGGTATTGAAAACCGGGGCATTTTCGGTTTTTCCACCCGATTTATACACCAGCTGGCCTTTTCCCGACTGGGTTACACTCGTGCCTCCCTGGCTGGCGAGCAGTCCGCTGCCGGCACTGTCGAGGCTGATACTCGATCCGTCTGCCAAAGTCAGAATGGCTTTGTTGCCACCGGGCGGAATGTCGGCCAGCTGCACCTTCGCTGCTTTCGACTGTTGCGCTGTTTCGCGGCTACCCCGGTAGTCGGTCCACCAATACACGCCAAACCCGATCACCAGTGCCGCTGCGACCAGCTTCGGCCAGAGCCAGGTAATGCTACCGCTGTGTTTTGGCTGCGCTTCCTCGTCCCAGACCGCTTGCTCCATCGGAAAAATATTAGCCAGAATGCGGTCAGAAACCAATTCGGGCATCGGTTGTTCCGGCTCGAACCGCTCCCACGCATGTTCCAGCGCCTGGGCGAAACGCTCGTCGTCCGGGTTAACCCGCACCCATTCGGCCAGCTCCCGCTGCTCTGCCGCTTCCAGGGTTCCCTCGATCAGTTTTCCAATTAAAATTTCGATCCGTTCGTCAGGCATAAAATATCTTCA
>CAMLNK010000110.1 GCA_946481035.1 uncultured Dyadobacter sp.
CCGCCAGATACAAGACAAACGTATTCAAAAGCAGTTTTACGCCGACAAACAGCTTCCCACCGCGGAATTTATCCTGACAGATGACCGGCAGGACGTTTCCAATTACACCTCATTTCTACCCGCATTTCACAAGCTTGGAAAAGACGGCTACGATGGCCGTGGCGTGCAGCGGCTGGCCTCAGCGGATGATCTGGACAAAGCATTCGACAAGCCCGGTCTTCTGGAAAAAGCGGTTCCGTTTGAAAAAGAACTGGCCGTGATTGTCGCCCGCAATGCCAATGGCGAGCTCGAAACGTTTCCGACTGTGGAGATGGTCTTTCATCCCGAGCATAACCTGGTCGAATACCTTTTCGCGCCGGCCGAGATCAGTGAAGAAGTGAATGCAAAAGCGCAGGCGATCGCGCGCAAAACGGCCCAGGCGTTCGGCATAGTCGGGCTGCTGGCGGTGGAACTTTTTCTCACGCCAGAGGGCGAAGTACTCATTAATGAGGTGGCCCCGCGGCCGCATAACAGCGGCCACCACACCATCCGCGCAAATGCGACCTCACAATACGAGCAGCATTGGCGGGCGATTTTAAACCTGCCGCTGGGCAGCACACATGCCTACGGGCCGTCGGCGATGGTGAATCTTTTGGGCGAGGACGGCTATGAAGGCCCCGCTGTTTATGAAGGGATGGAAAAACTGCTTGCAACGCCACAGGTATTCCCGTTCCTTTACTGGAAGGCGATCACCAAGCCGTTCCGCAAAATGGGGCATATCACCATCATGGACGCCGATATTGCCTCGCTGAAAGCAAAAGCGGATTTCGTCAGAAACAATATTAAAGTAATCAGTCACAAAACGAAGTAAGATACACCAATGGTAGGGATTATCATGGGCAGCCTTTCGGACAGAAAGGTAATGCAATTGGCCGCAGACGCATTGACGGAACTGGGCATTTCATTTGAAATGGAGATCGTATCGGCGCACCGCACGCCCGAGCGCATGCTCGAATATGCAGCTTCGGCGCGTAGCCGCGGATTGCAGGTGATCATCGCAGGAGCGGGCGGAGCGGCGCATTTGCCCGGAATGGTGGCCTCTCTGACTTCCCTGCCCGTAATTGGGGTACCGGTTTTGTCGAGCAATTCGATAGATGGCTGGGATTCGGTGCTTTCCATCCTGCAAATGCCTGCGGGTGTTCCTGTTGCGACCGTAGCACTGGATGGCGCCCGAAATGCGGGAATCCTCGCTGCACAAATTATCGGAGCAAGCGATGCAGGGGTCGCAGAAAGGCTGGACGCATTCAAAGAAAGCCTGAAAGAGAAAGTTGCGGTGATGAACCAGGAATTGAAAAATCAACTTGGAAACTAGGTTGTCTTTATTATTTTCGTAGAAAATTAACTCCACTAAAAAAATAGAATCCGGCCAGGCTATGGAAGACGAATTCCCGAAGAAAAGAAATGTCCGTCCCACTGAAAAGTCGAATCTGCCTATTGTTACATTGTTCGTGTTGGTGTTACTGGTACTGGCAATGCTCTATGTCGGCTACGAATATATTTCTGACAGCTCTTCCAGTTCCGAAGAACTCACTTCGGTAGTCGTCGATTCGACGCTGGAAGAAAGCGCCGCTGAGCCGGTCAGCGATCTCCCGGCACCGTCCGATGAGCCTGCCGAAGAAGCCAAGCCTGAACCGGTCAAAGAAAAAACCGAAGAACCGAAAAAAGAAGAGCCCAAAAAAGAAGAAAAACCTTCCATCTCGGCTTCATCGATCGGTGGCGAGCAAATAACACACACCGTTCAAAACGGCGAGACGTTTTCCAGCATAGCATCGCGCTATAACCTTAAAACGGAAACATTACAGGGATTGAACGCTTCTGTGTCGGAGGTAAAAGCCGGCGTTACCAAGCTGAAAGTGCAGGTTAAAGCGGTTCATACCGTGGGTCCCGGCGATGTGCTCCGGGTGGTGGCCAGCAAATATGGCGTGACCAAAGAAGCATTGATGAAAGCCAACGGCAAAAGCCGCGACTTCTCTGAAAGGGGCGAAAAGCTGATCATCCCTTTCCCTGATAGAAAATAATATTCTGAGCATTCCAAAAACAAAGAATCCCGGAGCCGAACGCCCCGGGATTTTCTTTGCACTGAAATGAAGGGTTTAATGCCTAATTGTTGAAGCCCCGGCCTCCGCCACCTCCGCCGCCGGGTCCGCGCTCGCCGCGGGGGTAACCCATTCCGCCGTCGAAATCACGTCTTCTGTAATTGCCGTCGTTGTTGGATGGCATCTTGCCAAAATTTCTCAAAGTGTAAGTGAATGTGAGCATAGCGTATTGTGTGAGCACGCGGTTAGTAACGTCCTGCACGTAAGTTTCGGTAACATTGCGGGTAATGCTGTTGTTTTGTTTGAGAATGTCGAAAACAGTCAATTTCAGCTCTCCGGCATTGTTTTTCAGGAATTTCTTGCCGACACTGGCATTCCAGAGCGTAAAATTCTGGTTAAATCCTGCACCCAAACCCCGGTAGGACTGGTTGTTGATATCGCTTTGTAGCACAAACCCTTTCCCGAAGATCCAGTTGACCCGGCCGGTAATGCCTTGTGTGTAATAGTTGTTGTTCAGATTAGGCTGAATACTGTTGCGCACCACATTGTAATTACCGGAATATGAAACTGTAAAATCCAGCTTCTCACTAATATTGCTGCTTACTACCAAGCCCTGCGAGATCGCGTAGGTGTTCGAGTAGTTGGGCACGTTGTTGATCATCCCCGGTGAGCGTACGTAATTGAAACCGGTAGTCACGTTCAAATTCAGTTTCAAAGGCGCCACAGGCTTTCCGTAAGCGATGAACGAACGCGCGTTCCAGCTGCCGTCCACGTTGATCGGCGCGGTGAATTTGGCGCCTCTTTCCAGGAATAAGCCGTTGGGCAATGTCTCGGGCTTCTGAGCAATGTAGGTCGAGTTCACGATCGCATTATTGGTCTGGGTCACAAAAATCATCGCATTAAAGCTGTAAGGTCTCTTCGCGCCGGCCAGAGAATAGCGCACGTTGACCATATTGCGGTACTCCTGTTTCAGATCGGGATTACCGGCTGTGAGCGAGAGCGGGTTGCTGTTATCGACTACATTCTGCAACTGCGATATCGACGGCTGATTCGTAGAGCTGCGGAAGAATGCCCGGAACTGGGCGCCTTCTTTGGAGCGGTAGTTTACCATGAAATTCGGGAGAATATTGGTAAACGACTGGTCGACCTTGTTGTTGATCGGCGCTAGCTGCTGGCTATAAAGGCCCGTGTTCTGAAAATCAAGGCCTACGTTGGCCGACCAGCTGTTTTTGCGGTAGCGGTAGCCCAAACCCGCGCGGTTGGTAATGTAGCGGTTATCAAAATTGTTGGTTAAAAGCGAATCCAGGTCCGAATAAGTGCCGTCATCGTAGCTCATATTATAGGTATCCTTGCTGGAATTGCTGTTCTGGATCGTCAAACCGTAGTTGAACTGCAACTGGCCGGTAGTACTGATCGGCTCGGTATACACCAGGTTTCCTCCCAAAGTAATACCATCCGAGCGGGTAAAGCTGCGCTGATCGATCGTGTCGCCACGCATCACAGTATCACCTAAGGCAAGGTTATCGAAATAGGTATTTTTTGAATACAGGTCGCGCCGGCCATTTTTATCATTTACCTGGGTATTAAAGTTAAACGAAACCGTGCGGCCCTTTTTCTCGAATGCGTGACGGAACAGAATGTCGTTGGCGAAGTTATATCCCTTATTGGCATTGCCCTGGCTGTTGTCTGAGCTGTTGACATTGCTGCCGTCCGAAGCCAGCGTGGTCAACCCGGCCTTCACACTTCCCGAATGATTGTCCTGAAAGCTCAGCCGGGGCGTGATAATCAGCGAATTTTTGGGGTCGATATTGTATTCGATACGGAAGTTCAGCCGGTGATTGGAGTTGGTCGTATTGGTACGGCTGTTTTCTTTGTAAAACTGATTACCAGCCCCGCCTTGCAGAAAATACTCCTGCGAAAGGCCCTGCACGTTGCTATTGCTGGTTCTGTTAAAGAAATAACTGCCGCTCACATCGAGCTTTTTACCGATTTTATTGGAGTAATTCAAACCAAATGAATTCGTGCCCGTGATCCCGCTTTGGTTACCTACCAGGAAATTGCCCGCAGAGCCGCCTCCGCCACGGTTACCGCCTCCCCCGCCTGAAACGCCGAGCAAATCCTGGCTGGAAAAGTTCTGGTTGTTGATGTTATTGCTCAGCCCGATGACCGATATACGCTGGTTGCCTTTGAAAAAACTTACATTTCCGCCCGCCTGGTAGCGGTCATCGAGGCCGTACCCCGCAAAAATTTTCCCGAACTGCCCCATCCGCTTGTCGGCTTTGGTGACGATATTGATCGTTTTCTGTGCATTACCATCATCAAAACCAGTGAATTGGGCCTGATCGCTCAGCTTGTCGAACACCTCGATTTTATCTACGACCTCGGCAGGCAGGTTTTTCAGGGTTAATGCGGCATCATCGCCGAAGAATGGCTTGCCGTCCACCAAAACCTTGTTAACTGTCTCTCCATGCGCGGTAACCGTCCCGTTGGTAACGGTAATACCGGGCATTTTCTGGATCAGGTCTTCGGTCGTAGCATCGCGGTTTGTCTTGAATGCGGCTGCATTAAACTGGGTAGTATCTCCCTTTTGCTCCATAGCAGTCACCTGGCCTACTACTTTCACCTCTTTCAGGTTTGCAACGGCTTCGGTCAGGGTAATAGTCCCCAAGTTTTCAATGTCTTTGGAGACCGTGACTGTGCGGGTAAAATCCTTATAACTTAAATAGGATACTTTAATCAGGTAGGAAACCTGTTTGGAAAGGCCCGTAAACGTAAATTTTCCGTTTACATCCGTCGTCACGTATTCCGGCTTGGCCTCGGGGGTATTGCGGCTGACGGCCACATAGGCGCCCACCACCGCTTCACGGCTCACACTGTCGATGACCGTGGCGGTAATCTGTGCATTTTGCGCGAAGGCCGGGGCGGCGAAACCGGCGAGCAGCAGGACGAAGAATGTAAATCTGTTCATGACTTGTAAAGGTTTATTGCTGGTTAGAGCTCCCTTTGCTACCAAAGTTTAATGCACCGGTGCAATAAACCTTTACAATCGACAGTATCGGATATTTTAATAGACCAACAGGCAATTTTCACCGACGAAAAAGCAGTCAGCTATCTGCCGTCAGCGGTCGGTCGTCAACTATTTCAACCACTCCCCTAACAGCCCCTTATAACTCGCCAAAAATCTTTCATATGCTTTTTCCAATGCGGGAAGCGCCTCGGCGAGCGTGCTGGTATCGTCCGATTTGAGCCGCCACTCGGCATCGCGGGCAATTTCGGCCACCTGCGAGACGCCCACCGTGCCACCACTTCCTTTCAATGTATGCAAATTGCTCTTCACGGTTTTGATATCGCCATTTTTGTAAGCCTCCAACGCTCCGGCTACCAGCTCATCGGATTCGCCTACAAAATCCTCGAATACCGACCATACCAGATCGGCCCCGCCGATTCCGGCCAATTGATCGATGATTTCCTTATCGAGCACGGGCGCGATCGCTTCCTGGGCGATTTCCTTTTGCTTTTGTTCGAGCTTGCGGTTTTCGATATTGCCCATCAGATCCTTCACCTTCTGCACCAGCGTCTGCGCGCGGATCGGCTTGGCGATGTAATCGTCCATTCCCTGGCTCATAAACCGGTCGCGGTCCTCCTTCATCGAATAGGCCGTCATGGCCACAATCGGCGGCAGGCCTTTCGAGAAGCGCTTTTTCAGCTCCTGGGTCGTTTCAACGCCGTCCATGTCCGGCATTTGAATATCCATGAAAATAATATCGTAGCCCCTGCCGTCGGAATGGTATCTTTTCTCCACCATTTCGATGGCCTTGAATCCACTTTCGGCCATATCGGTTTCACAGCCTGATTTTTTAAGGATCTCGTTGGCCACCTTCCTGTTGACCGCATTATCGTCAACAAGCAAAATCAAGGGATGGTAATCAGTAAATACGTCCTCTATCGGCGTGTCCTCCTGCTGTACGATGGTGCTTACCTGGGCTATTGAAGTTTCTTTTGTTTCAAAAGTAAACCAGAATGTACTGCCCTCCCCGAGCGTGGACTCGACCCCGATCTCCCCGTTCATCAATGCGCAAAGCTGCTTGGAGATCGCCAGGCCAAGGCCCGTACCACCAAACGATTTGCGCGAGGAGTTGTCCAGCTGGGTAAATGAGGTAAATAGAATCTGCTTGTCGGTAGCGCTGATACCGATCCCCGAGTCCTGCACCTCCACTTTGATCTTATGAAACAACCCTTCTTTTTTCTGCAATGTCAAAAACACCTTAACAGAGCCGTTCTCTGTGAATTTCAATGCATTAGAGGTCAGATTGGACATGATCTGCAACAGCCTTGTCTGGTCTGCGATGATGAACTTGGGAATATCTGGCCCGATGTGGTAGGTGAGCGTGTTGCCCTTGCTTTTGGCGGTCTGCCCGAAAAGCGACACCAGTTTGAGCAGCAGTTCTTCGACGGCGATCGGCGCTTCATGCAGCTCCATTTTGCCCGCCTCGATTTTGGAAAGGTCCAGAATGTCGTTCAGGATATTCAGCAGCGTTTCCGACGAGCGTTTGATGGTCAACACATAGTCCTTTTGCTCAGTATTCAGCGGCGTTTCGCCCAGCAGATCAATCATGCCAATCACTCCGTTCATCGGCGTGCGGATCTCGTGGCTCATATTAGCCAAAAATCCTTCTTTCACTTTCAATGAGCGCTCGGCATGTTCCTTGGCTTTCAGCAGTTCGAGCTCGTTGCGTTTCAGCTCGGTAATGTCGCGGGCGAGCACGGCTACTTCGGTGGGTTTGCCTTTGTCGTTGGTAAACATCAGCATATTGATCATAAACTGACGCTCGGTGCCGTCCTTGCGGTACATCGTGATCTCGAAATTCCGCAAACTTTTTGTTTTCCGAAGCCGGATCAATGCAGAATGAATGCGCTTTTTATCTGCGAAAAATTCGGTAACCCTGTGCCCGATCACTTCCTCGGGCAAATATCCGAGCCGTTTGAGCACCGACTGGCTGATCATCGTAATCTCGCCCAGGCGGTTGATACGGCAGTAAATGTCCTGCAAGTTTTCAAAAATCCCCCGGAATAGCTCCTCGCTGTGCCTTAGCGAGAGCTCAGCTTCCTTACGGCGGGTAATGTCGCGGGCGATACCGGATACCTCCTCGATCACGCCGTCGGCATAATGGATCGGGTTCAGGTAAAATTCCAGCCACATTTCGCCGGCGTCCTTCCTGTCGATCTTGAATTCGAAATACTGCGGCTCTCCGCGCAGTGCCTGGCGATACTTGGTTTCCAGCGTGCGGCGGTTGCTGTTACCCACCATCCGCCAGCCGAATTTCTCAGCGCTGGATTGCAGCGAAGGCCTCACACCCAGCTGATTATGAATCAGATCCGCATAATTCCTATTGAATGAAGTCAGTTGCAGCGACTTATTCACCGACCATATCAAATGCGAACTGCTATCGAAGATTGCATTCAAACGCGCCAGGTATTTACTCAGTTCCTCCTCGCTCTGCTTGCGCGCAATCGCCATCGCCACCTGGCCGGAAATAAATTCGAGCAGTTCCAAATCGCGGGTATCGAACATATTAGGATCATCGTAGGATTTCACCCCGATAATCCCGGTCACCCGGTCGCCTATACGCAGCGGCACGCACAGCAGCACCTTCGGGGTGACGCCATACAGGTACAGGCTGTTGGTTTTAGCCAGCTTTTCAATATCCTTATCCGAAAGGAAAAGCGGCTTGTTGGAGGCGATCGCGTATTCTGTCAGGCCGTTGCCCAGTTTCCGTTTGGTAAACCGTACATTACCTTTAAAGTACTGATCTACATAATAGGGGAAATAAATGTAGCTCTTGCTGGGATCGTAGAGCGCGATGAAGAAGTTTCTTACATCGATGATCTTGCCCAATTCCTCGTGAATACCATGGTAGAATTCTTCAAGGTTTTGGGTATTAACCGTCCAGTTAGCAATGCTGTAATAAAGGTTTTGTGCCTTTTCAGCCCTTATTTTTTCTGTAAAATCATTTAAAATACAGCGGAATGCGGTCGGTTTGCCGTTATCGAAGCGGCAGTTGACACTACCTGCTACAAATACCTTTTTGCCTTCGCGGTTCATAAAAACCGCCTCAAAGCTCGGGTTTGCAATGCCCTGCTCGATCAGTTTCAGCTGTTCGAGCGCCTCTTCCTTGTGCTGCGGGTGCAGAATGTCCTCCATCCGCATAGAAGCGATCTCGTCCAGTCCATAGCCGAGCACTTCCCGCCAGGCCTTGTTTACGAATATGAATTTGCCGTCGATTGCCACTAACTGGATCAGATCACTGGTATTATCCACCAGATCCTGCAACTGGGAGTTGGATTTAGCAATGGCCGACTCCATTCTCCGGCGGCGGGTAATATCGTCCCCGACCAGGGTAATGCATTCTACCTCGTCGTTTTCCTGGTGCATTAGCACCGAGTTGATCGAGAATGTCCGCAGCGTCCCCTTCTGGGCCAGGAACGGTACTTCCCGCTGTTCGAGCTTGCGTTTACCCTGGATACCTTCTTCCAGCATTTGCCGCACCTCATGCTCCTCTTCCTTGGGGATCAGCTTATCGAATATGCTGAAACCGACCAGGTCCGACTCGTGCCAGCCCGTTTTCATGAGCGCGTGCGGGCTGACGCTGCGGATGATGAAATCCGGCGAAAAAGTAATTCCGATCAGGTTGAGATGTTGGAGTGTGTGGTGAATAGTCTGCCAGTCGGTTTGGGATAAAATCAGTTCC
>CAMLNK010000111.1 GCA_946481035.1 uncultured Dyadobacter sp.
AGCACTTTGCCTTCAATAATCCGCGAAGACATGCCCCTCATATTCGCTGTACCCATCTAAAAATAGGTCTCTGGCTGGAAAATTCGGTGAAATTGACCACCCCATTTCAGTTTAAACTGTGTATTGTCCTGAAATAGCTTTACACAAAAGCAGAACGGATGAAAGCAAAAGAGAAGGAGATCACGGTCAAAAATCGAAAACCTTGGGGACGATTAAGCGAAACGGAAAAGAAAAAAATTGTTCATGAGGTAAATTCGGGGATAATTAGTCAGCGGGCAGCGGCTCGCAAATACGGTTTAAGTCGAAACAGACTTAGTGCATGGATAGCCGATTTTTCTTCGTTTAGTATTAAGCCACGCGAGGTGGCGGAAGAAGCCATTGGCAATATGACTGAAAGTGCAAAAACCCGAATTCTGGCCAAGCAAGTTCAGGACCTTACGAAGCAACTTGAAAAGGCTAATTTGAAGATTAGCGGACTACAGACAATGATCGAGGTCAGCGAGCAAGAGCTTCACATTAAAATCAGAAAAAAGCCTGGTACCAAACAGTAAAAAGAATGAGACAGAAGCATCCGGAAGAAAGCCTCGGAAGCCTCTGTGAATTGTTTGGTGTTACACGTCAGGCTTACTACGATGCGGCAGAGCATGAAAAGAAGACATCAATAGCCCACATGCTGGTGTTGTCGTTGGTCAGAGAATACCGAAGTGATATACCATTGATAGGAACCAGGAAACTTCTCTTTCTGCTAGTGCCTGACTTAAAGCAACATGGGATCAAAATCGGGAGAGATCAACTGTTCGAGCTATTGCGTTTCCATGGCCTTTTAATCCGGAGAAGAAAGAGGATTGTAAAGACCACAGATTCTCATCACTGGCTTAAAAAGTATCCCAATTTAATCAAAGGGCTCGAAATTACCGGATCTAATCAATTGTGGGTAAGCGACTTAACATACATTAGAACCTTGGAAGGATTTAGTTATCTGAGCTTGATAACGGACGCGTTTTCAAGGAAAATTGTAGGTTATTCCCTTTATCAGACCTTGGAGGCGGTGGGCTGTATTAGCGCGTTGAAGATGGCGATTGCTGGACGAAGCTGTGATTCTCCGTACTTTTTGATCCATCATTCCGATCGTGGAATTCAGTACTGCTCAGCAGAATATGTGAGTATTTTAAATGATGAAAACATCGCGATCAGTATGACTCAAAGCGGAAGCCCCTATGACAATGCCCTTGCAGAGCGGGTAAATGGTATTATAAAAAATGAGTTTTACCCGAAACGGGTTTATCAGAATCACAAAGAGGCTGCTAAGGCAATCACCAAAATTATTCATACATACAATAACAAGCGCCCGCACGCAAGTATCGACTATTTAACTCCCGATCAGGCGCATACGCACGAAGGATTACTGATGAAGCGCTGGAAACAATATCAGAGAAAAAGGAAGAATGTGCCTAAGACCGTTGAAGTATGAGGCGAGCAAATTCGACGTCCACATTGTTCTTATAACCCCCATTTCCATTGGGGGGATTATAAGAACAATGTTCAAAGCCAATTGAAAATTTAAGATGAAAAATGGCGTATATTAAGCTTGCAAAGTAATTCCAGTATTAAGGAAATTGAGGTGTAAGGTTTTAGCAGTACTAACAAGAAGTCGAGTAAAGTTCAATCAGGATTATCATTAAAAACTGTAAGGTTTTTTCAGGACGACACAGTTTGCTCCGGAATATCCAGGAATATCCAATGAAGGAGATTTTTACAAAGTTGTTGTGTGCGGAGAGCCGATAGGAATGGCTTTAACTGAGGTGCAGAATAGAATTAGTTCTTCTGACTCATGGCGGACCATCCTTAAGGCTAATGGAAGTTTGATGTTAAAGTTTGAAGAACATTACGTGACGACCATCTGCAAGGATGGAAAGGAATAAAAGATCGAAGAGCATTTGTCAAAAATCATGACCAGGTTGGAACTGATGGTCGAGCGCCTTAAAAAAGAGCGAGAGGAAAACGAACGTCGATGGGCCCGGATGCTGGAAGAGGAGCTAGTACGAAAGCAATTTGAAGAAAGGAAGAAGCTTGAAGTAAAGGCTTTTCAGCAACTGGTAAGAGCTGCCAATCGCTGGAAGGAGGCTGAGATTATACGGGAATATATTGATCAGAAGGAGCGAGCAGCCTTAACGGCAAATTCAATAGGTGAAGAAATGACCGCCTGGCTTTTTGGGCCAGAAATAAGGTCGATTGGTACGATCCTTTGCGTGGTAAGCAGTGGATAGTAGTAATAGAACTATTCAACAATTTTTGGGACTTGCTCTTTCTGAATTCAGGTTTTACCGGCCATCTGAGCGAGAAGATCTGCTTTGGTCGTCGATGATCTCATCAATGAATTGGTCGATGGAAGTACGAATGGAGTTTTGGTTTTCACCAATTGCCGCTATAGGTCTAAATGGCGATCACGCTTTCACCTGTCTGGCAATGCGGTTGCGTTATCTGAGATCTTTACGAATGCTCAATAGATTCACATGTAGTAGTGACTGTTTTCGTCCAACCTCAGGTATGTATGCACCTGGTCAGCGCAATGATGCGCTTCCTGCGCATGCAGGACTTAGATTTCAGCAGAATCAGCGGCGGATCACCGGTGGGCAATTGATCGCTTCGTAACTGCTCGAAAGAAGCAAGCATGTCCTGCCGGGTACTGGCGATGGCGCTTTCAATAAGGTCGGACCTTCAAACTGGAAGCGCAGGTTTTTTTAAAATAACTAACTTTCCGGTCCTATTTCATAAAGAATCAAGTATTAAAGACAATTGAAGCAAGGGAATGTAAGTCAATGAAGCGAACATGAGTCGTTTTGCATCTGTGTTGCTGGTGGACATTGATAGCTTTAAAGCAAACCATGCCAGGGTTGCTCCGGTGACCAAAGCCGTGAAAATAGAAAAGAGTCCACCAAATCCGAGAAATGCAGGCAGTAAGCCGGTTGCCGCCAATGTCAGTGAAGCCAGCAGGATGGTCATTGCGCCAAGCTTATCTTTTCTTTTTGTCGGTAGTAAGTGAAAGCCTGCTTTGGCATAGTCTTGGTCGGAGAACCAGGCGATGGACCAAAAATGGGGGAACTGCCAGATAAACTGAATTAGAAAAAGGACCAGCGCCGGAGACAGGTCTATGGGTTGCGAAACTGGACGGACACTGACTGCGGCAAAATAACCTATTAATTGCGGCAATGACCCGGGAATGGCGCCTGCGACTACTGCGATCGCACCGAACGACTTCAACGGCGTGTAGACGGTGACATACAGTGCCAGCGAGACAAATGCCAGTATCCCGGTTTCAATACTTATAGAGCAAAGAAGCCAGGTTCCCAAGCTGGCAAGTAGCGAACCGATTACCAAACCTTGCCCGCTTCTGAGCCGTCCGGATGGCAAGGGCCGGTCTTTTGTGCGGCTCATCAATTTATCAGAGCTGATCTCTATAAGCTCATTAAAGCAGCTTGCGGCCGCTGAAGTCAAAAAACCACCCAGCAGCAGAACCATGCCGGTTGCCCAATTTATCCGGTCAATGGATCCGCTTTCGGTCATCAGTTCTGAGGCAACCAAAAAGGTCAGCAAACTTGAAAGCGCAACCGAGAGGCTCAATCTGAATTTGACAAGCTTTGCCGCGTCAAGTAGATAAGTTTTCATTATGAATTTACGAATTAAATGATCCTGCGGGTAAGTTTCTATGTAAACACTCGCGAAGCTGATCCCGGCAGATCCGGGACCAATTCCAAGTATTCAAAGGATGCTTGGGCAACGTTTTAGGCCTCTGTGTTGCCTTTTACGTCCAATCTCCTGGGCGTGATTTCATGCCCGGGCTGATCCCACCCATGATACCGACTGCTGACGCCCTAGGCAGCAGCCTGAACCCAAACAGTATCAACCTGTTTTTCCATCCTGCGACGACCCTTGGCTTGCTGCGGCGTTGAAGGGCTGCTACCAGGTCTTTGGCCACGTCGGCGACTGTTGACAGCACGAATTCAGGGTAGGAGGAAGTTTGCCTGCCTGCATGGGCATGAAAATCCGATTTGGTGGCCCCGGGATTGAAACTGAGAATGTAGATATTCTGATCTTTGAACTCGTACCAAAGCGATTCTGAAAAATTAGCCACAAAACTTTTGGTAGCTGCATAAACCGATGCGCCGGGAAAGGAGGAGTGGCCCAGCAGCGAAGCTACATTTACCAGCGCGTCGCCTGATTTTGCGTTTTTCAGAAACGCGTAAGACAATCCCACCACAGCGTCCATGTTCAAATGCATGCTGGCGAGCTGTTCATCCAGGGGCATCTGAACAAACTTTCCATACATTCCCACGCCTGCATTGTTGATCAGCACGTCATAAGAGCCCTGCTGGATGTGATCAGCCAGCTCGGTTACGTCCTGCTGTTTTGCCAGATCACTCACCCGGATCGAGTGGCCGGATCCTGCAAGGCTGCTTTTAGCCGTCAGCAGTGCATCCTGACGCCTTGCGACTAGGGTAATCTGGTAATTTCTGGCAGCTAAAAGTCTGGCTACTTCCAGCCCGATGCCGCCGCTGGCACCGGTAATCAATGCTTTTTTCATGATTCAATCAGTTTGAATGTTGGTGTTTGTAACAGGTGGCGGCCGGCCGGTTGCCGTTTAGAAAGCTGCAAGTAAGGCAACAAAATCTGTTTTTGAACAGTGTTCAAAATATTTAGTAAAAAATTTTTTTTATTGAACAGTGTTTAATAGGTTTGCATATCAAACGGAATTTTATGTCGATTGCAAAAAGAAAAGAGCAGGAAAAGATTGAAATGCACAAGCGCATTCTAGACGGTGCCCGAAAGATTTTTCTCGAAAAAGGCTATGAGCAAACCTCGATCCGTAATATCGCCAGCGAGATTAATTATAGCCCCGGCTCGATCTATTTTTATTTCAAAGACAAAAACGAGATATTTCACGAGCTGCATAAAGAAGGGTTTCGGTTGCTGCTCAAACAGCTCAAGGCCGCCGACGTGATCCAGGACCCTTACGAGCGCTATAAAGAGCTCGGGCTGGTATTTATCCGGTTCGCGCAGAACCACACCGACTATTACAATTTGATGTTTTTGGTCAGTGAAACCGGCAAAGTGCAGGGCGAAGGTTTTGAAACAGCCAAAGAGGCCATTGAGCACTTATCGGGCGTCATTCAGCAGTGCCAGGATCAGGGTAAGTTCAAGGGGCTTGATAACAAATACCTGACCTTTATGACCTTATCGTCCGTGCACGGGATTTGCTCGCTGTATTGTAAAGACCGCATGTCTGGTTTTTTTCAAAAATCAGGCCAGGAGCTGATGCTGCATGGCTATCAGACGTTTTTGACGATGATCGATCAAAGCTAAGGGCGCGGTTAGCTTTCTATATCGGCAAAGCGTATTGCAGATTTCGGGGATGCACATCTTCCCGGAGGTGGTGACCTATATTTTTTTCTTTTTATTTGAACATTGTTTAAAATTATTACAGTGACTAAACTATCGAAACGAACGCGAAGGTGCAGGGCGGTGCTTTCACTTTCTTTGCTGACCACGCTGGCCTTTGAGTCCAGCGGGCAGGACCGCCTGCAAGACTACATTACCGAAGGGCTTGGCTCGAACCAGAGCATTCAGCAGCAAAATTTCCTTCTCGAACGAAATGTGCTGGCACTGGCAGAGGCTAAAACCATGTTTCTGCCCAGCGTATCTTTTTCAACAGCGTACAACAAAGCAAGCGGCGGGCGTACGATTGATTTCCCGACGGGGGATTTGTTGAATGGGGTCTATTCGACACTGAATCAGATTACCGGGGCCAATGCTTTTCCAAATCTGAAAAACCAGAGCATTCAGCTTTTCCCGGACAACTTCTACGACGCCAAATTCCGTACAACCATGCCGTTGATCAATGCAGAACTGGTCTATAACAGAAGGATTAAAGCTCAGGAGGTAGATCTACAAAAGGCGGAAGTGCTGGTTTACAAGCGTGAGTTGGTCAAGGAAATTAAAACAGCTTATTACCAATACGCAAAGGCGATTAATGCAGTGAAAATCTATGAATCTTCATTGGGGTTAGTGCAGGAAGGCAAACGGATCAACCAGGTTTTGTTTGACAATGAAAAAGTGAATCGGACAGGGCTCATCCGCAGCACTAATGAAGTGGCCAAGATCAATGCATCGCTGATATCAGCCAGGCAGACCATGGAATCGGCCCGGAACTATTTCAACTTTCTGCTCAACCGTCCGCTGACTGACAGCGTTGAGATTGATTCTATCAGCAGGTTACCACAGCTGGATTTGTTACTGACTGGTGATGTGGCAGGCCGCGAGGAGCTTTTCAAACTCAGAACAGCGCAGGATATCAACACGAATCTGACCAGTCTGGCTAAATCCTACATCATCCCGAAAGTAGGAACGTTTATAGACCTGGGTTCGCAGGCTTTCGACTTTAAATTCAACCACCAAAGCCGCTACTACTTTTGGGGCGTCTCCCTTGAATGGGACCTTTTCTCCTTTGGTAAAAACAACTACCGGATCAAGAAAGCGCTCGCAGAACAGAAAGGCATTGCAGCGCAAACCGACTATATTTCCCACCAACTGCTCACAGAGCTGAAAGTGCGCCAAAACCAGATGCAAAGCGCCGTGGCCCAGTATCAATCTGCGCAGTCGCAGCTCAAAACCGCCCAGACTTACTATAACGACCAGCTTAAACTTTACCGCGAAGGAGTGGCTATTTACATCGAAGTGCTTGACGCGCAAAATCAGCTGATCAACGCGCGGTTGGATGCGAATATAGCGCTATTTGACACCTGGATCACCCAGGCCTTGATCGAGCGCGCCAGCGCCAGCTTTACTTTTCAATAACTCAAATCAACTTATGATATGAAAACGATTCCATTCATTGTATTGGCGGCTCTTGTTTTTACCGGCTGCAAGCCAAAGCCCAAGGAGAAAAGCGGGCTTGAAGACAGCAACGTGATTGCCGTGAAAGTCCTTCCGGTCAGCTCGCTCAGCCTGTCCGGCAATATCAACGCCACCGGACTTGTGAGCACAGAACATGAAGCCAGGTACGGCTTTAAGATAGGAGGGGTGATCAGCCGGATTCTGGTCGAGGAAGGACAGTTGTTCCGGAAGGGTCAGCTGCTGGCCGTTCTAAACGCAACCGAGATTGCGGCCGGTCTGAGCCAGTCAACGCTGTCAGTCGAAAAAGCGCAGCGCGATTATGATAGGGCCGTCAATCTTTACCGTGACAGTGTGTATACCAAAGAGCAGTTGCAAAACACGAAGACCGCGCTCGATATTGCCCAAAAAGCGCAGGAGTCCGTCTCTTTCAATGAGCAGTATTCAAGAATCTTCGCAGCTTCCGATGGATTCGTAGCGCGCCGGCTCGCCTCGGAAGGCGAGGTGGTAGGGGCGGGCAGTCCGGTGCTGATCATCAATGAGACCCGCAAAGAAAGCAGTTACCTGCTGCGGGTGGGACTCACCGATAAGGAGTGGGCCGCAGTGTCGGTAGGCCAGCAGGCGAGCGTTACTTTGGATGGGTTCCCTGGCCAGAAGATCGATGCGGTCGTGCTGCGTAAATCCCAGGCTTCTGATGCCGCCGCAGCATCCTTTCAGGTGGAGCTGAAATTGAAACTGGCCGGCATCCGGCCTGCGGTAGGCATGTTTGGCAAGGCGCAGATCCTGACAGGCCATACGCAGCAGGTGATCAGCATTCCCTATGATGCATTGGTCGAGGCCGATGGTAATACCGGATATGCATTCGTGGTAAAAGCGCCCGGAAAGGTTAGCAAAGTTGCTGTAAGCATTCTGAGCTTCGATAACAAAATGGTGTATCTCCAGGACGGGCTTGCCGCCTCCGATCAGGTGGTAGTCTCCAATAGTGCCTACCTGAACGAAGCATCCCGGATCAAAGTCATACAGTAATCACAGCGCAATGAAAATCACCAATTTTGCCGTCAAGAATTATCAGTTTACCCTGATCATTTTCCTTCTTATTGCGGTGGTCGGCCTGCTGACGCTGTTTACCATGCCGCGCTCAGAAGACCCGACCACGCATCCGCCACAGTACCTGATTACGGTTATTTATCCAGGCACCAGTCCAAAGGACATGGAAGAACAGGTGGTAAAGCCGATTGAGAATAAGATTTACGGACTTGAAAACATCGACAAGATACTGACTACCATCGAAGATGGAGTGGCTGCGATTCAGGTCAAGTTTAAGTATGGCGTCGACGTGGATAACAAGTATCAAGAAATCTCCACAGAGATCAATGCGCTAAAAAACAGCGAGCTTCCCAAGGAAATTTACCAGATTAAAACTGAAAAAATAGCCTCTTCGGATGTAAAAATCATCCAGGTTGCGTTGGTGTCCAATACCGCCTCTGCCAAGGTACTGCGCGACAATGCGGATATGCTCAAAACCAGGCTGGAAAAGATCACCAATCTCAGGGAGGTCAAGTATACAGGCATGCCCGAGCAGGAGATCCGGATCGATTTACATCTGGATAAGCTTTCCCAGCTGAAAATACCGCTGAACCTGCTCGCCGGCAGTTTGCAAAGTGAGGCAGCAGATATACCTGGCGGAAGCATTCACCTGGACAGCAAGGTATTTAATGTCAAGACCAGCGGGAAGTTTCAAAATGCGGAAGATGTTGCTGGTACGGTCATTTACAATGCCAACGGCAAGATCGTTTACCTCAAAGACGTAGCGTCTGTCAGCTACAAGGACGGAACTGTCAGCCACATTACCCGTATCAATGGGCAGCGCTGCGTGCTGGTGACAGCCGCCATGAAAAACGAGGTCGACATCAGTCAGGTCAAAAA
>CAMLNK010000112.1 GCA_946481035.1 uncultured Dyadobacter sp.
CACGCCTGCCCTCCATCCTTGCGCGCGTGCGCCGAAAAAAGTCAGAAGCGCGAGAGACAATGCAATGGTAATCCTCATTTCTGTCCGAGGGTTTTGATCTTGTCGACGTTGTGGTGGATCTTTTCAATGGCCGAGGCAATGGCTTTCATGTCGTCCTTTGTGCCGAGAAGCATGTTTTGGGTAAACCAAACGGCTTCTTCATTGCAGACTTTGTCATTCACCGGACATTTATTCTGCTCATTATACTTGTTGATATCCAGCATTTCCTTCGGATACATTCTTTGATAGTTCTCCGAATCGAATGTGTCTTTCAAATAAGGCTGGGTATTCAAAGTGGCATATCCGCTCGAACATGGAACGCCTTCCGCTTTTAATGCTTTGAGAAATGCTTCCCGCGGAAGTCCTTTAAAACCATCCTTCTGATAACGGAAAGGGAACAAATGGAAAGCACCGCGGGTGACTTTATCGTATAATTTATAAGGTATAATACCGGGAATGTCTTTGATCAGCGATTTCAGATAAGCGGCGTTTTCGTTGCGAGTAGTGGTTTGGGCGTCGAGGCGTTTCAGCTGGGCGATGCCGATAGCCGCCTGGTATTCCGAAAACCGGAGCTTCGTACCCTGCATCACGCTGCCGGTGCTGACCGCGCCCACGGCAGTTCCGTAGGGGTTCCCGAAATTGGTATAGGAAAAGCAAAGGTCAATAAAGTGGTCGTTGTTGCTCACAATCGCCCCGCCTTCACCAATGGGGAGGTTTTTGGAATTCTGAAAACTGAAACAGCCGGCGTCGCCAATGGTACCTACTTTCTTTTTGTCATATTCGGCCAAATGCGCCTGGCAGGCATCCTCGATTACGAGCAGCTTGTGTTTTTTCGCAATGGCCATAATGCTATCCATTTCCACGGGCAGCCCCAGAATATGCACAGCCAGGATCGCCTTGGTACGCGGCGTAATTTTAGCCTCGATCTTCGCCGGGTCGATCTGGAAAGTTTCGGCGTCGATGTCCACGAAAACCGGCATTGCACCATTGGAAAGGATCGAAGAAACCGACGCAATGAATGTATAGGGAGGCACCAGCACCTCGTCCCCGGCCCCGATACCTAACTGATGGATGGCGGTTACCAGTGCATTGGTGCCGTTCACTACCGCGAGGCACCTTTTGGCTCCCAAAGCCGCCGCCCATTCCTTTTCAAACTGCGTCACCACATCCGCCCGCGACCATATTCCGCTCCGGATCACTTCCAGCAGCTGTTTTTCATCCGTTTCGGGGTTCCATTGCGGCCATACCGGCCATTTCACCTCCGCCCAGGCCGATGGCCCGCCCAGTATCGCCGGCACCTGCGCCGACTTCGAACCGATCACCGGGAGCGCGGCCACCGATGAAGAAGCAAGGGCCACACCCAGCCCCGCAAGTGAATTCTGTTTGAGAAACGTTCTTCGCGACAATCGGGAGCTGAATGCTTTCATGGGACAACAGGTTATGGGTTGATGTCAGGAATCTATTTTTTGCCGGCCTTGGCAAGCACGCTTTCCAGCGTTACACTCTTGCCGCCCTGGCGCTTGCTTTCATCGGCAGCTTCCATGAAAGCGAATATCTCAATGCTCTCTTCGGGGGTAACCGGCACTTCACCGGTTTCGAAATACTTGATAATATCGACCAAAAGCGGTTCATAACCACCATACGGCCCCAAAACTTTGTTGCCATCCTCGGTGAAAACAGTGCCGCCATAGTCGTGCTTGCCTGTGCGCGTACCGCGGAATGTGCCCGTACGTCCATCACCCCAGATGCCTACCACGATGTCGGTATTGGGCGTGTTCACGCGCGTAACGCTCTTGCAGCCCGTGCCCATAACGGTGTACAGCGTTTCTACGCCGTGAATGCCGTACCAGAAGAAATCCGGGTGTGTTTTTTCAAGAACGGCGGGGCTATACGTATCCGCGCCGAGCACTTTTTTCTTGTCAATACTTTCGACGCCTTTGATGTACCGAAGCGACGACGCGGTAAAAATGGGGATATTGTACTTTTTAGAAGCTTCGTAAATTTTCAGGGTATCCGAAAGTGAAGCGGCGACGGGTTTATCGATAAACATTCTTTTACCTGCTTTGAAAACTTCCAAAGCCTGTTCCAAATGCAGGCGGCCGTCGTTGGTTTCGAGCAATATCACGTCGGTTTTGCCCAATAACTCCTTGATCGAACCGACGATCTCCACGCCCATCTTCTTCACTTCCTCGATATAACCGGGAATGCGTTTCGTGCTCGATTCGATGTCCTTGCTGCCGTAAGGGTAGGCTGCCACCACTTTGTAGCCATCATAAACCGCATCCGGCGTTTCCGCATTCAATGCCTTGGTAAATGCAATGGCGTGCGAGGTGTCCAACCCGATTATGCCGACTCTTTTACCTTCCGCAGGCCGCGCCAGTGCAGGCAAATGACTCATTAAACCCACACCGATACCGGCGGTTGCCGATTGGAAAATAAACTTTCGTCTGCTAAGCGAATGCATAAAAACAAGGGGAAAAGAGTTCAGGAATAGTCAGCCCGGCTTGACTTCGGGTACGTACCCGTAAATATACACACATATTTTAATTTACAAGTATTCGAGGTTATTGTTTACAGGAAATTTTGTGATGCGGGTGATGCAGGGAAGTAAATATGGTTGAAGTTGGAAATTACGGTGTTTGTGGCACGATGTGTGTTACGTTGGGTTTGTTGTTATATGCCTGGCGGCATTTATTGAAAAATCGCCTTTGTTTGTTTGCTACCAATATTGCATGCCTAATGGCATTCTAATGGAATGCGGGTTCGTACCAAAATCGCGTAGCGATGTAATATGGGTAGCAACGACAACATGTCCCCGAAACGAAAATTCCGTAGAAATGTAACAACATAACAGAGGCCTGCGAATAGCCCCGGCACGAAGGTGACCTTCGCGCCATTGCGCATTGGCGACGCTAATTCTGGTAAAACGCCTGGTTCTCCTTCGTCACGATATCGATGGGCATGAAATGCGTCTTTTCCACCGGCGTGCCGAGAACTAGCGTCTGGTAAAGCGCCATGAGCCCGCGGTAACCTTGCTCTTCGGGTTTGTGGCAGATCAGGAAATCGATGAGCTCTTTGTTCAAATAGGCGATGTTTTCTTTCAAATAGTCATAACCAATGAGCGAAATGTCGGAGCGCTTGTTCTTTTCCAGGAACGCAGCGACGGCGAAAACGCGGGAGTTGGTCACGAAAATGGCTTCAATGTCGTCGTGCGTGTGCAATGCACGCGTGAGGTCGCGCGTGACGGACAGGCTATCGGTATCCTTGATATCAATCCGGATGATCTCGATCGGCAGGTTATGGTCTTTAAAATAGCTGCGGAAGCCTTCCTCGATTTGCAGGTAATTATAACTGTCGGTTTCCTTGGAAATGTTCACAACGGCCACTTTGTGCTTCTCTTTCAGGCGATAGGTCGAAAGTTTGGCGCCTACATAGCCGCTTTGGAACAAATGCGGGCCGATGTAGCAAAGATTGTCCTCGTCGGGTACGTCGGAGTCGATGAACACGAACGGTACTTTTTTCTCCCGGCAGGCACGGACGAATTTCCGGGACTCTTCAATGAACGACGGGGCCAGTAACACGCCTTTAAAATTGCCTTCGAGAATGGCGGCCGCCTGCTTGTCGAAAGTCGCGGCGTCGTTGAGGTCGAAGTAGAAAGTAGTAACCTGGACGCCGTATTTTTTTATCTCCGATTCGGCGCGGGAAATGCCTTTCATGGGGGCCTCCCAGAAGTCGGTTTCCTCCGAAACCCGCGGAATAAGCACGGCCAGGGAAATGATTTTCTTCGAAGCCAGGCGGCTCGCGAGGATATTGGGCTGGTAATCCAGCTCCTTGATAATGTCGTTGATCTTCTTCTTGGTCTTTTCCGAAACGCCCGAGCGGTTATGCAATACGCGATCGACAGTCGCGATGGAGACGTTGGCACGGCGGGCGATTTCCTTCACGCCATAATAGGTATTTTCTTTTTCCATTCGGAAAAGGGAGGTTTGGTATCAGTAGGTAAATCCGGCCGACTTTTCGACCTGCGTTGTAAAACCACGAATAAAAGGGTTTTAGATTTTATTTAATGGTTTTCACTCAAATTTTTGGCAAATACAATCGCACAGCTAATATTTGTATATATAATCTATTAATTAAATATAGTAAAAGAATCGGTTATGACGCTGAATTACATGGCATTGGCCGTTCCATTGTTCCTTTTGCTGATCGGGATTGAATATTGGGTTTCCAAGCGCCTGGGGCGGCAATTGTTCAATTTCAACAGCTCCATTGCCAACATGAACGTGGGTGTGTTAGAGCGGCTGATCGACATGTTTACGGCGGGGTCGTTTTTCTTTTTTTATGACTACCTCCAAAAAAATTACGGGCTTTTCGAAATCCGCCCGACAGTCCTCGTCTGGATCGCATTGATACTGGCGACCGACTTTGTATGGTACTGGTATCACCGGATGGGCCACAAAATCAACCTTTTCTGGGGATTTCACGTGGTACACCACACCAGCGAAGAATTTAACTACACGGCCGGCACGCGCATTACCATTTTTCAAGCGGTTGTCAGGACGGCTTTCTGGTCGGTGCTGCCGCTGATCGGCTTCCCGGCGCCGATGATTACGACGATGCTCATTGTCCACGGCCTGTACCCGTTCTTCACGCACACGCAGGTGATCGGCAAACTCGGCATTCTCGAATACATATTGGTAACGCCCTCGCATCACCGAGTACATCACGCGAGCAACGAAGCCTACCTCGACAAGAATTTCGGCGACATGTTCATCATCTGGGACAAGCTGTTCGGCACCTTCGCCGAGGAAAAGGAGCAGCCCGTTTTCGGCCTCACCAAGCAGCTCGACAGTTACAGTTTCCTTTGGCAGCATTTCCATTTCCTCGTCGAAATATGGTATTCGGCGCAGCAGCAAAAAGGCATTGTCGCGAAGCTGAAAGTCATTTTCGGTAGCCCGGAGAATTTCGACCCGGCCGTCCGGCGCATTGTCGAAAAGCGTTTTTTATCCAAAAACAAAGTCCGCGTACGGTCGCAGAAGTTCAGGAGATATGTGCTCGTGCAGTTCACGGTGACGGTGATCACGCTGTTTTTCCTGCTCCTCTTCGAACATCAGGAAGAAACCTTCTTTCAGGTGATGGTAGCGCTGGTGATATTCATCACGCTTATTAACTGCGGCGCTATCCTCGAACAGCGCCGCTGGGTTTTCTACCTCGAATTCGGCCGGGGCGCATTGATATTTATCGCAGCTTACCACTATTTCCCGCATCCAACGCTGCTATTCCTCATCTGGGCCGTGCTTATCGGAGGCGTGCTTTACTTTTCGACCCTGCAAAAGCAGTATCTCCAAACGATCTATGGCAGGTAGAAATAGGCTTATGTAGGATTTTTTTAATGAATAGTATTAGTAAATCTTAAAATCCGGCTTATTTGTTAAGAATAAGTAAACTCAGGTTGCTTGTTGCGAATTCTGTATTTTACTTTGCCTATATATTTAATAGGATTTATAGTTTATTGATTATCTCCCGACGACCACCAACCCGAACTGAGCCATGAACCTATCCAGATCATCCCCAATCAGCTGTTGTTGCCGCTAACCGGCACCAGTTAATTGAAACGTTCTTCTTTTATACATCGGCGATCCGCTTCCCCGTCCGACGATCCAGCGACCTTCATTCCCGAAAATATGGTCCATGGTCTATCGTCCATCGTCGGCCGAAGGCCCAAAAAGGCCGTCCGCGGTCAGGAATCACCCAACGCAGCTGTACACCCTGATTTACCAGAACCCAGCCCCATTTTTTAATAACTACTATGTTTCAAAATCTATCCAGAAACTCTCTCCTGAGCAGAGGCCGGCTACTCGTAGCCCTGCTGCTCTTCGGCCTTAGCGCCGCCGCCCAGAACGTCTCCGTGCAGGGCACCGTCACGTCCGCAACCGATAACGGTTCATTGCCGGGCGTCAATATTGTGGTTAAAAACACGCTTACCGGCACCTCGACCGACGCCGATGGTAAGTTCGAGATCAATGCACCGTCGAATGGTACCCTGGTTTTCTCCGGGATCGGGTACGTTACCCAGGAAGTGGCTGTGAATGGCCGCGCTACGATTGACATCAAACTCGCTGCCGATACCAAGCAGCTGGAAGAAGTGGTGGTAGTAGGTTATGGTACGCAAAAACGGAATGCGCTTACCAATTCGGTGTCGCAGATCAGCGGGGAAGCGATTACCAAACGGCCGGTATCGAATATCCAGCAGTCGCTACAAGGGCTAATGCCGGGTGTAACCGTGCTCGATCAGGGCGGTTCGCCGGGCAAGTCGAATACCAACATCCGTGTTCGCGGTATTACCACATTCAATATCAATGGCAGCAGCACGAGCGGTTATGACCTGGGCAAAAACGATGCATTGGTGATCGTGGACGGTATCGAGCAGCGGCTGAGCGACATTAACCCGGACGATATCGAGTCGGTTTCGGTATTGAAAGATGCTTCTTCGACGGCCATTTACGGTTCCCGCGCAACAAACGGGGTGATCCTTGTTACCACCAAGCGTGCCAAAGGCGGCAAGGTACAGGTGGATTACCACGGCTACTATGCCATTCAAAAGTCCAATAATGTGCCCAAAATGATGGGAATCGAGGCTTATATGCGCGAGCAGGTAGCTGCGTACACAAATGCGGGCCTGGCGGTACCGGCGCGTTTTACGGAGGAATCCATTCAGGCGTACGTGCATGCAACCGACCGTGAGAAGTACCCGATGCCTAATACCTGGTTCGAAACCATGCTTCGTGCTGCACCGCAGCAGAACCACACGGTCTCGGTGGCAGGAGGAACGGACGTGATCCGTACGCGTTTGAGCGCCCGCTTCCAGGACCAGCAGGGGGTGATTGAAGGGTATTCCAACAAAATCGGCGAACTCCGGTTGAATACAGATTATACCGTATCGAAGCGCTTGCGCGTGAGCGGCGACATTAACTATCGTTACGCAAGGGCATTAAACCCGATCATAAACAATACCGGAAGCAACCCGCAGCCTTTGAACAACTTCTTCCATGGTACATTATGGGCCGTCCCCAAATACCCGGATGGAACGTACGGGCTGAGTACGCAGGGTAATAACCCGTTGATGTTCAATGAAATCGGAGGGCAGTCGAGGCAGGTGACGGATTACCTGGCGGGTTATGTCAAAGCGGAGTTCGACATTCTGGAAGGTTTGACATTTTCCACACAAATCGCTGGCCGAGGCACATTTACCAACCAGAAGAACTACACGAACGCCTATACCAATACCGATAAGAACACGAACATTACCAAAACGGTAGCCATCAACTCGCTTACCGAAGTGCGCAACACGCTGCGTGAGTACACGATCAACAACCTGCTTACTTACGAAAAGAGCTTCGGCGACCATGGCTTGAAGGCATTGGCAGGCTATTCGCAGATCGGAAATACGCAGACTTTCCTTTCGGCTTACCGAGAGCGGTTTTATAATAATGATATCGGGTCGATCGGCCAGGGTGCGAACGATGGTACCAAGAGCAACGCGGGTAACGATGCCGAATATGGGTTGCGTTCCTATTTCGGTCGGGTAAATTATGATTACAAAGAGAAATATTTGTTCGAAGCGAATGGCCGCTATGACGGTTCTTCCAAATTCACAGGTGCGAAACAATACAGTTTCTTTCCTTCATTCTCGGCAGGCTGGCGTATTTCGAAGGAAAACTTCTGGCAGGGACTCGAAAAAACTGTAAATGACCTGAAACTCCGCGGTTCGTGGGGTATTACCGGGAACCAGTCGGTGGATCTGTACAGCTACTACTCCGCATTGACCTCTCTCGGTTACAGTTTCGGCGGCACGCCGGTGCAGGGTTACCGCCCTACAACATTGGCCAACACCGGTCTCGGCTGGGAATCGACCACACAGCTTGACATCGGTATCGACGCGGCATTCCTGAACAAGCGACTCACGCTGACCGCTGATTACTACCGCAAGCTCACCGACGACATTCTTTTGAACCTCGACATTCCGGCCACGATCGGTTTGAAGGCGCCGCCGCAAAATGCAGGTTCGGTAGAAAACAAAGGATGGGAGTTTGGGCTGAACTACCGTGGTGCAGCGAGCAACTCCGGGTTCCGTTATACGCTCGGCGCGAATGTGAGTATTAATGAAAACAAAGTGGTGGATCTGAAAGGTACCGGGCCTTACATTACCGGTTCGGATATTGACCCGCGCTATATCATTGCCAAAGGCTTGCCGATCAATACACTTTGGGGTTACCAAACAGACGGTTTGTTCCAGAGCCAGCAGGAAATTACCGAGTACAAGGCTACCTATGCTGCCAACACCAAGCCCGGCGACGTGAAATATGTCGATCGCAATGGGGATGGCAAGATTAATGCCGACGATATGACCGTGATCGGTAACTCATTCCCGAAATACACATTCGGCGTGAACGGCGATTTCTCCTACAAAGGTTTTGACCTGAGCATCCTATTCCAGGGCGCGGCGAAAGTAGACGCGCGTCTGGCGGGTGCATTGGCCGAAATGGGTAACCAGGAAGGCTTCACCCACGAGATTTATACCAACAACTACTGGACGCCCGAAAATCCCGGCGCCCGCTTCCCGCGTCCTACCAAGTTCGATCTCCGTAATGTGGCTACTTCCGATCGCCTGGTCATCGACGGCTCTTACCTGCGCCTTAAAAACGTGCAGCTGGCCTACAACATTCCGGCCGAAATCGTGAGCAAGCTGCATGTGAGCC
>CAMLNK010000113.1 GCA_946481035.1 uncultured Dyadobacter sp.
GGACCGAGAAAGCTTGGGCTACTTGAAGGAAAAGGTGAAGTAATATTCAACGGCGATTTTAAGATTACCGATGAGGAGCTTTTTACTTCAAAAGGAGGAAGAAAGTTGGGCATATTTAATGGTATGCCGGGCTATTTTATGCGTGATGATTTTTGCGTAACTACAAAAGAAGAATTTGATATATGAAATATCTTCTGGATACACACACATTAATTTGGACACTTTTAGAAACCCCAAAACTCTCTCCAAAAGCCACGGATGTGATTTTTAATGAATCAAACCTGGTCTACGTTAGTTCTATCGCTTTCTGGGAAATCTGTATTAAGATCGGATGTGGAAAGCTTGGTCTCGGGAGTATTAAACCGGAGGACCTCCCACAAATTTGTCGGGACTGTGGATTCGAGCTGCTGACGCTGAATGCCAATGATGCGAGTACTTTCGATCAATTACTGGCCGATCACCACAAGGACCCATTTGACCGCATACTCATATGGCAGTCGATTTGTAACGATATGATCTTCATTACCGACGACAAAAACATCCGCAAGTACGCCTCCGAAGGCCTCCAAGTAGTCTGGTAATCTCCCTGCAAACCCATTTTTCGACGAATTTCAAGCCGACCCCTTGCGTTTTCAAATTCTTTAAACTTACTTTGTCTATCAAATTAGTAGATTTTATCTGTTAACCACCAGCAGACAAGGTCAATACCACAATCTTTTTCAAACATGAAATCGATGGATCGTTATTCTTCGCGCAGTATTATTATGCCTATGGTGGGCCATTCCGGTTATTCTTCCGCACTTGCTTCTTGTTGCTGTTGTTAAGCTGTTGCCTACGATAGCACGTGGCCGCATTCTGATTTTCATCCTGTTACATATCATTAATTAGCTGTGGGTCGACTGGTCCATGCATTCAACCGCTTTTACATCATGAAGAACTTTAAGACAATCATTCTGGCAGCAGGCCTCGCGCTGGCCGCTTTTCCCAATGCATTTGCGCAGGAATCCAATGAAAATAAAGTGATCATTACCGGGGTGCGTTTCGCTTATCCGCTGGTCGATAAATGGATAAAGGAATATACCGCTGCCAATCCAAAGGCGCAGATCGTGATCGAAACGCGGACGATCACCGATCCGGCGAAATATGACTTGCTGATCGAGGCCTATGATCAGGAAAAAGAGGTAAAAGACACCCGCGAGTATATTTCGATCGGTCGGTATGCACTGCTGCCGGTGGCTAATGCAAAATCGGCGTTTGCAAAAGAATATGCAGATAAAGGATTGAATGAGAAGACGTATAAGCAGATCTTCTTCCACGATATTTACGCAGAAAAAGACAAGTCGCTGACGACGCAGTACACTATTTACACACGCCTCCAAAAGGCCGGTGCGCCACTCACTTTCGCGAAATATTTCGGTTATGAGCAGCAGAATATCAAAGGCAAAGCGATTGCCGGCGCTGACGAGCATTTGATCAAGGCGCTTCTCAAAGACGAAACGGGCATTACCTACACCACACCCGGGCTTGCATACGACCTGCAAAGCCGCAAGCCGGTCGAAGGGCTGACGATTATTCCTGTCGACCTGGATGGTAACGGCCGTGTTTCTAAAGAGGAAAAAGCACTGGAAAACCTGGATCAGGTGATCGCAACGCTGGAAGCCGAAAAAGTAAAAAATGTGCCGGTTGAAAACATCCATTTTTCAATCGCGAAAAATAACTCGAACCCCGAAGCCAAGAAATTCCTGCTTTGGGTTGCCGCGAATGCCGATAAAGACCTTCACCAGTTCGGTTATCTGAAAGCTGATGCCAAACGCCTGGCCGAGGAGAAAGAGAAACTGGAAAGATTTCAGGCTGTAAAATAAGGTTTGCACGCCAGCGGGCACGACGTCATGTTGTGCCCGCTTTTTCTTCACCATTCCCAAAACTTTTATGACCAAATTGTTACGATCCGCCCTCACCAGGCAGCGGCTGGGCATGCTTTTGCTCGGAGCCGCCGTTTTCAGCCGCGTTTCGGCGCAGCACGACCCAGTTCAGCCCTTCCGGGGAAGGATCGGCAAGACGATCGAAGAAACGGAACAATGGTGGCAGGAGCAACCCAAGGCCCCCAAGGGTGCACCAAATGTCGTGTGGATTTTGCTCGACGACGTAGGTTTCGGTGCGACATCGGCGTTCGGCGGGCTGATCGACACGCCCAATTTTGAAAAGCTGGCCAAGGGCGGCTTGCGCTACACCAACTTTCATACAACCGGAATTTGCAGCCCCACGCGCGCATCCCTGCTCACGGGCAGGAACCCACATAGTGTAGCAATGGGTCACCACGCCGAGCTCGGTATCGGGGTGCCGGGTTATAATGGTAATATTCCCTTCGAAGCCGGTACGGTGGCGGAAATTTTTAAAGAAAATGGCTATAACACGTTCGCGCTGGGCAAATGGCACGGTAACCAGCCCCGCGACCTCACCATTGCCGGGCCATACAACCGCTATCCGACGGGTCGTGGTTTCGAGCATTTTTATGGCTTTCTCGGCGGTGCTACCGATCAGTGGCACCCGCAGTTGGTGGAGGAAACTTCGCCGATCGATATCGAGCCCAACACCAGGCATTTGAACCAGCTGCTGTCCGACAAGGCCATTTCCTACATCGCCAACCAGAAGTCGGCCGATCCCGAAAAGCCATTTTTCCTTTACCTCGCAACCGGCGCCGCACATGCGCCGCATCACGTTGCACGCGAGTGGAGCGACAAATATAAAGGCAAGTTCGATGGTGGCTGGGACGAGTACCGCGAAAGGGTTTTCCAGCGGCAGCTTGCTGGCGGCCTGGTACCCAAAGGCACACAACTGCCTCCGCGGCAAACCGGTATCAAGCCCTGGAACTCGCTTTCGGCCGACGAGAAGAAGATTTACGCCAGGTTTATGGAAGTATATGCCGGCTTCCTTTCCTATACCGACTACGAAATTGGCCGCGTAACCGACTACCTGCAACAAATCGGTCAGCTTGATAATACAGTGATTTTCCTAGTTGTGGGCGACAATGGCGGTAGCAAAGAGGGAACGTACACGGGCACGGCAGGTACGGCCGAGAAGTCTTCCGGCGACGATATCAAATTCCTTTTGTCGCAATACGACAAACTGGGCACTGAATACAGCTATCCGAACTACCCGCTGGGCTGGTCGCAGGCTACGAACACGCCGTTCCGCTATTGGAAGAGCGATGTAAATGCGGAAGGTGCATCACATACCACGCTCATCGTGCATTATCCCAAAGGCATTACCGATAAAGGCGGCCTGCGCGCGCAATACACGCACGTGACCGACATTCTGCCGACTACCATTGAGCTCACAGGCGTGAAAGTGCCTGCCGAAATTAATGGCTACAAACAATGGGCGTTCCATGGGACATCGCTTGCGTATTCGCTCAACGATGCACAGGCTGCGGCGCAGCACACTCAGCAGTATTATGAGCTGCACGGCGGGCGGGCTATTTATAAGGATGGCTGGAAAGCGAGCGTGTACCATCCACGGAACACATTCGGTGAGCAAACGACCGATATTAATTTCATTGCGGATTTTAAGCGGGATAAATGGGAGCTTTACAATATCAATGAAGACTGGAACGAGATCAACGACCTCGCCGCCAGGTACCCCGAAAAACTGGAAGCGTTGAGAAAACTGTTTGACCAAGAAGCGGAGAAATACAATGTGTACCCGCTCAAAAACTTCCGCGCGGGGCTCACACCACCGCCAGTTAGTCCGAAGACCGTGATCTACGAGGGGACGACTATTAAGACACGTGTTTACATCGGAAAAGGCCCGGTGGACATTACCGCCGAAATAGAAGCGGGTAAGAATGCAGAGGGCGTGATTTTCGCGAATGGCGGTTTGTTGGGCGGAAGCAGTCTTTATATCAAACAAAACAAATTGCATTACCTGCTCAATGACGGCCTTAAACCAGTTGTGCTAACCTCTTCCAAAGCCCTGAAAGAGGGCCGCAACACAATCCGGGTAGCGTTTTCCGCCGATAAAAAGGTGACTTTGCTCGTGAATAGCGAGAATGCGGCAGAGCACGCGGGCGTCGGGACAAAGTATCTGGCATCGGCTTCGTCGGATGGTTTTAGTGTTGGGAAAGACCTCAATTCGCCGGTTACCAAAGATTACCCCGGCACCTTTGCATTCAATGGAAGGGTAAAGCAGCTGGTAATCGAGCAGCGTGAGGAGAATCAGGAGAAAGTGGGTTTATTACAAAAGGAAAAGTGACATTTAAATGACCCATTTTATGAGAAGACTTTTAATGGGCGCAGCCGTGCTTCTGGCAGCACTGACCGCCCAGGCACAAACGCACCGGAAACCCAATATCGTCGTCATCCTGGCCGACGACCTCGGGTACGGCGACATCGGTACATTCGGGGCTACGGACATTCGTACACCGAACATCGACGGACTGGCTGCAAACGGTATCAAACTCACTTCGTTCTATTCCACCTCGCCCGTGTGCAGCCCCACGCGCGCGGCGCTCATTACAGGGCGGTACCCGCGCAGGCTCGGGATCGATCATGTGTTTTTCCCGGAAAGCTTCACCGGCATTCCATCCGAAGAAGTGACCATCGCCGAGGCGTTGAAAGGCAACGGTTATCGCACGGCAATCTTCGGAAAATGGCACCTGGGCCATCACAGGCAGTTTTTGCCTTTGCAAAATGGCTTCGATGAATATTATGGCATTCCTTACAGCAACGACATGATGGGCGTGGCGTACCTGCGCGGTAATGATGTGGACAGCATTAAGGTAAACCAGAAATACATTACGCAGACGTACACCAAGGAAGCCGTACGCTTCATAGACCACAACAAGGACAAGCCTTTTTTCCTCTACATAACCCACAATATGCCGCATGTGCCGATTTACGCTTCGCCGAAGTTCGAGGGTAAGTCCCAAAGAGGGTTGTATGGCGACGTGATCGAGGAGCTGGATTGGAGCGTGGGAGAAGTGGTGAGCGCATTGAAAAAGAATGGCCTGGAAGAGAATACGCTGGTGGTTTTTACGAGCGATAATGGCCCCTGGCTGATCTTCGACGTGGAAGGCGGCTCGGCCGGGCCGTTGCGGCAGGGTAAGGGAACGACGTTCGAAGGCGGCCAGCGCGTGCCTACCGTGGCTTACTGGCCGGGTAAGATCAAGCCGGGGACTGTTTATGACGATCTGGCATCGCATCTGGACCTTTACCCGACGATTATCAGTCTAACCGGCAGCCAGAAAACACAAACGAAGAAGCCGCTCGACGGAGAAGACATCAGCCCGGTGCTTTTTGGTACCGGCAAACGGAAAGGCGATGAGTTTGCCTATTATTCCAATGGCATTATCGAGGCCTACCGCAAGGGCGACTGGAAGATCAGGCTGCCGCAAAAAGAGGTGAAGGCCGGTAATGCGACGATTGTTCAGGGGACGGATACATTGCTTTTCAATCTCAAAGCTGATATTGGTGAGCAGAATAACCTTTTAAAGGACAATCCGGCGAAAGCGAAGGAACTGCTGGCCTCACTCGAAGTCTATAAAAAGAAAATCGGCGATACCCCGCCGGCAATCGTGATGCGAATGCCGGCGGACGACAGCCATATTAAAAAAAGAACCGAGCGGGCCGCTGGGAAAAATACAGGTAAGTAAGTAGTTTTGGGATGGTTACGTGTTTTGATAGCCATTCCATTTTTACTTTAAAACGAGCCATGAAAAAAATCACAACCACAGCCCTTGGGCTTTCATTCGCCCTGTCTTTTTTGGTCAATTCTGCCCGGGCGCAGGAAATCGCACTTAAACCTGCTTCGCTCACGCCTTATCAGGTGGCCGTTACCGCAACCGACTACAAAGGAAAGCAGGCCATTGCCCTGGAAATGCCGGGAATGCCCAATAATGAAAAGACCGTTGCCGTGTTGAAAGACATTGATTTTCATAACGGTACCATCGAAGCCACCATTTCAGGCCAGCCGAGGGCAAATTCCGGCGAAGGAGCGCGCGGGTTTGTCGGGATCGCATTCAGGGTTGCTGCGGATACTTCCAAAATGGAGCTGTTTTACATTCGTCCGACGAATGGCCGCGCCAACGACCAGATACGCCGGAACCATTCGACGCAATACGTTTCGATGCCCGGGTTCCCGTGGGAAAAGCTGCGGAAGGAAGCGCCGGAAAAGTATGAAGCCTATGCCGATATGTTGCCGGCTGAATGGACAAAGGTGAAGATCGAAGTAAAGGACGAGACCGCGAAGTTTTACGTGAACGGCGCCTCGCAGCCGACATTGATCGTCAACGACCTCAAACAGGGAAAAGACCTGCGCGGGAGCGTTGGCTTGTGGATCGGACCGGGTAGCCTCGGACATTTCGCCGACCTGAAAGTAACCAAACTGGATTAATCGATTCCTATCGTATGTTACCAGCTTAAAATATCCCCAATAATGCGAGGCTATCCTTGCATTATTGGGATGCATAAATTTATTTTACACACTAAGTTTATAGGATAAGTATTTTTATAGAAATCCTGTCGACCGGAAATAGCCACCATTTCCAGACGGTACATTTACAAATGCCTGTTCATACTTAAAAGACAGGGCCAGGATTGCGTGTATGCGGGTATACTGCGTATATGAGTTAGCGTAATGTTTTGAAATAATCAAACCATCCATATGTACAAAAAGCAAATCAGCTGGCTTCTGTTGGCCATTACGCTCGCCGCGCAAACCGTTTTTGCGCAAAAGAAACCCAATGTGATCGTGATCCTGGCGGACGATCTCGGTTACGCAGACCTGGGTTGTTACGGCAGCGAAATTCCGACGCCTAACCTCGATAAACTGGCCCAAAACGGGGTGCGCCTTACGAATTTTTACAATACTGCCCGTTGCTGCCCCACGCGTGCGGCCCTGCTCACGGGCGTGTACAGCCATCAGGCGGGTATCGGGCACATGATGGACGATAAGGGGGCCGATCATCCGGCCTACCGCGGTCAGCTGAACCACAACAGCGTGACGATCGCCGAGGTGATGAAAAGCGCGGGCTATTTCACGACCATGACCGGCAAATGGCACGTAGGGCACCAGCACGGGGTGTACCCATCCAACCGCGGCTTCGACCGCTCGCTGCATGCACCTGCGGGAGGTTTTTATTACGGGAATGGGAATAATGCGAAGCTGTTTTTGAATGGCCAGGAGCTTCCGAACGACTCCGACAAGCTCCCTAAGGACTGGTATTCGACCGACCTCTGGACGGATTACGGACTGCGGTTCATCGATGAGGCCGCGGCTGAGAAGAAGCCGTTTTTACTTTATCTCGCACACAATGCGCCGCATTTTCCCTTGCAGGCACCCGAAGAGGATATTGCCAAATTCCGCGGTAAGTATTTGAAAGGCTGGGAAAAGCTGCGCCAGGAGCGGTATGAAAGGCAGATCAAACTCGGGCTGGTGGACCCATCCTGGAAACTACCCCCGATTAACCCGAATGTGAAGAAGTGGGACAGTCTGAGCGATGCCGAGAAAAAGCGTTACGACGATATGATGGCGATTTACGCAGCGGTGATTTACCGGCTCGATAAAAGCATCGGCGACCTGGTGGCCGGACTGAAAAAGCGTGGCGTTTTTGACAATACAGTCATTCTTTTTGTTTCGGACAATGGCGGTAATGCCGAACCGGGCATCGAAGGCCGCTATGAAGGCGACCAGCCGGGCACTGCAAAATCGACCGTTTTCCTGGGTCAGGGCTGGGCGGAAGCAGCTTGTACGCCATTTTGGGCCTATAAACATCATACGCACGAAGGTGGAATCTCCTCACCGGGCATTATCTCGTGGCCGGCGGGTATTCCGGCTTCGCGTAACGGCAAGTTCGAACGGCAACCGGCGCATATTATCGATATTATGGCTACGGTGGCGGATTTGGGTAATGCCAAATATCCGACGACCTATGCCGGCCACACCATTCAGCCGCTGGAAGGGACCAGTTTGAAGCCCGCATTCACCGGAAAGCCCATAAATCGCAAGAACCCAATCTTCTGGGAACACGAGGGCAACCGTGCGATTCGCGACGGCAAATGGAAACTCGTGGCCGAAAAGACCGAGAGATGGCAATTGTACGACGTTGAAAAAGACCGCACCGAGCTGAACGACCAGTTCGACAAACAGCCTGAAATCGCCCAAGAGCTCGTGGCCAAATATGAAGAGTGGTATAAACGCGTAGGTGCCGAGGATTATGAAAAGACCTTCAAGTGGTTTTATGATTATGACAAAGCCAAACAACAATCTAAATGAGAAAATTTCAACCTATCGCATTGCTCACGCTGACGGCGCTTTCGCTGACTTCTTTCGTGGCACCGGTGGCCCCGGGTGGCGACGATAAAGCCAAGCCGAAGTACAATGTCCTGTTTATCGCGGTCGACGACCTGAACAATGACCTGGGCACATATGGTAACACTTTTGTGAAATCCCCCAACATCGACCGGCTGGCAAAGCGGGGCGTTCGGTTCGATAAGGCTTATACCCAGTTTCCGCTTTGCAGCCCAAGCCGCTCGTCGCTGCTTACCGGCCAGCGGCCCGATGTGACGAAGATCTATGAGTTGCAAACGCATTTCCGTAAAAACTTGCCCGACATCGTTACGCTACCCCAGCTTTTCAAAAACAACAACTATTACAGTGCGCGGGTGGGGAAAATATACCATTATGGCGTGCCGGGCCAGATCGGTACCGACGGATTGGACGACCCGGATTCGTGGAACCAGCGCGTGAACCCAAAGGGACGCGACAAGACCGAGGAGCC
>CAMLNK010000114.1 GCA_946481035.1 uncultured Dyadobacter sp.
GGTGCAAAAACGGACCTTGAAATCAGGCATTACGGGCAAAAGAACGGCAGTTACAATCTCTATGACGATGACGGCGAGACATTTGCTTACGAAAAAGGGGCATTCTCCTGGCGAACTATCAAAGTCGAGCGGCAAGGCGGGCAATTGAAAGGCAGCATTTCAGGATCCGAAAGCGGCAAGCCAAACACCATCGGCAATGTCACCTGGCGGTTTATGACGGAATAGCCTCCACGGTATCGAGATCAATATAACCGGAATTATAATGCCCCTTTTCCAATGGGCTTTTCGCGAGCGCTTCCGCGAGAAACTCCGGATAGACACGGATCGAATGCAGTTCATTCACATCGTGCCAATGAAACAGCAACTCATCCTCTCCTTCCGCACCCAGAAAATCATTTTGGTTAGGCAGGTTTTTGATATCCATTTCAAAATAGAAACCTATTTCGTGGTATTTGTCGCCGTTGTAAAGGAAGAAATTCTCGGAAACCCAGAGCATTTCGCCGGCTTCGGCATCCATGCCGGTTTCCTCCTGCATCTCACGCTGCAAAGTGTCTTTCGAAAATTCAAACAACTCGCAGCGCCCGCCCGGGAGCGTCCAGAAATTGTCGGAAGGGGTTTTGTGCAGAAGCACCTTGCCATTCAGCACCGCCACACCGGCGACCCTGTAATTGAACAATGCTCCCTCGATGCGCAGGCTGATCATCCGTAATGCGGTTTTTCCGCTAAACTACGGTTTTTCCGACAGACGACGCCCGTATCGTCAATGCAGTTTTGAGTGAGCGCGTTTCGAACTTATCGGTCTTCTCCGGGTGTTCGATCAACCGGATCAGCAGTTCCACGGCTTGTTGCCCCATCTCCATGGCAGGTTGCATGACAGTCGTCAAGGGCGGATTGAGCAGATCGGCTACGCTGATATTGGTAAAACCCACAATCGCGACTTCGTCCGGCACGCGGATGCCCTTTCTTTGAAATACCGACATACAGCCGGTCGTAAGGCGGTCGCTGGCGGTGAATATGGCGTCGGGCGGTTCAGGCAATGTGAGTAGTTCGTCGATTGCAGCTTCATTTTCGGCCTCGATTTTGCCGCCGTAAAGACAATATTTGACATACGACTCATCGAATGGAATGCCATAATCTTCCAATGCCTTTTTATAACCCGCGAGCCGTTCGGTAGTGATCGACAAGTAAATAGGACTCGTCAAATGCGCAATGCGACGGCGTCCCGAAAGGATCAGGTGCTCGGTAGCCTCGTAACTTCCGGTAAAATTGTCGGCTACGACCTTATGCGTTTCAATATCATTAGGTACCCGGTCGAGAAATACGATCGGCAGCCCTTTCTCCATCAACTCTTGAAAATGCACAAGGTTGGTCGTAAGGCTTGCCAGCGAAACCAGCAGCCCGTCCACCCTTCTGGATACCAGGTAATTGGTATTTGCCACTTCCCTTTCATAGGAATCATGGCTTTGGAAAATCACTACATGATAACCCAGGTTATAAGCAATGGACTCGATGCCGTTGATCAGCTGCGAGAAAAAATGGTTCGCAATTTCAGGGATAATGACGCCGATAGACTTGCTTTTGCTATCCTTCAAGCTCAACGCAATGGGGTTCGGGCGGTAGTTCATCCGCTCGGCGTACTCCATTACCAGCTTTTTAGTCTCAGGGTTAATCTCGTAGCTATTTCTCAAAGCACGTGAAACCGTCGAAGTCGACAGGTTCAGTGCCTTTGCAATATCCTTGATGGTGATGGTTTCCAATGGAAAAAATTGGTTTATTCCAACTTATTATTCATTTCAAAATATCCTCTGCCTCTCTGCCCCTTCCTGCCGGACTGCCAATTTATCCCAAAATTTACAATCATCCGGGCCAACTGACAACGTTCCCGATAACGATTGCACAAAAAAAGACAATTCGTTATTTGATTTTTCTGATTATTCAGTCTAACATCGTTTGGTTGGGGTCTATTTACAATCGACGCTAAAATTATCGGATACCCCGAAAAAGACAAATCATATACCCATTAATGAATACCGTTAATTTATTTGACCTGACCGGAAAGACGGCATTGGTAACCGGTTGCAATCGCGGCATCGGAAAGGCCATCGCCGAAGCCCTCGCCGAAGCCGGTGCGGACATTATTGGTGTCGCTTCCTCGGAATTTACGGAAGGTAACGAAACCGGACGCGCTATCCGGCAGACAGGCAGGAAATTTTATCCTTACCAGGCCGATCTGGGCGACCGTGAAAAGCTATATCAGTTTATCAACCAGGTAAAACAAGACCACCCCGTCATCGACATCCTGATCAATAATGCAGGGATTATCCTCCGGCAGCCCGCCGCGGAACACCCCGACGAATATTGGGACAAAGTACTGAATATCAACCTCGACGCACCTTACATACTCGCCCGCGAGCTGGGCAGGGAAATGATCGCGCGCGGATCGGGCAAAATCATTTTCACGGCGTCGCTGCTCACTTTCCAGGGAGGCATTAATGTGCCGGGTTATACGGCTTCGAAAAGCGCGATCGGCGGCCTGGTGAAGGCATTAGCCAATGAATGGGCCGGAAAAGGCGTGAATGTGAACGCCATTGCACCGGGCTACATTAATACCGACAATACCGAAGCGCTGCGCAATGACCCGGTACGGAGCAAGTCGATCCTCGACCGCATCCCTGCCGGGCGCTGGGGAATGCCGGAGGATTTCAAAGGCCCCACCCTTTTCCTCGCCTCGGAAGCAGCGAGTTACGTTCACGGAACGACATTAACCGTCGATGGCGGCTGGATGGGCCGTTAGTTAAACCTATTAATCCAAAGAAATTCAAAAAGTAGCCGCTTAATATGCAAATCAGATTTGAAAGCAGCCGGAGAGAAGTCGCGCAAATGGATACCGATGCCCTGCGCGACAATTTCCTTGTCAAAGATATTTTCCAGGATGGCGAGATCCATTTCGTATACAGCCATTACGACCGCGTGATCATCGGCGGTGCCATTCCGCTCGCTACTCCGCTGGCGATCCCGGTTTTCGACGCATTGAAAGCTTCCTATTTCCTCGAAAGACGCGAAATAGGCGTTATCAATATCGGCGGCGACGGCGAGGTTATCGCCGATGGTGAGCATTTCGCCGTCAGCAAGCTGGGGTGTGTTTATGTGGGTAAAGGGACAAAAGAAGTGTTGCTAACCAGCAAAAATCCCGCCGAACCTGTCGCTTACTACCTGCTTTCCTCCCCCGCGCACCACACGCACCCGACCCGTTTGTTCACCAAGGAAGACGCCACACCCGCAACGGTGGGCAGTATGGAAACTTCAAACCACCGCACCATTTATAAATACATCCATATGGACGGTATTCAGAGCTGCCAGCTGGTCATGGGGCTTACGGTACTGCAAACCGGCAGCGTTTGGAATACCATGCCTTCACACGTGCACGACAGGCGCATGGAAGCCTATTGCTATTTTGATGTACCTGATAATCAAAGGGTATTGCATTTAATGGGCGAACCTTCGGAAACCCGGCATTTGTGGGTGGCCAACCGCCAGGCTGTGATCTCGCCGCCATGGTCGATTCATTCGGGCTGCGGGACCTCCAACTATGCATTTATTTGGGGAATGGCGGGCGAAAACAAGGATTATACAGATATGGACCCGGTACTGATCGGCGATCTCAGATAATGGAAGCATTCAAAGAAAAGGAATTCATCGCGGACAGTGAAATCGCCTGGGAAGACCTTGGGGGCGGCCTGAAACGCAAGATCATGGCTTACGACGACAACCTGATGATGGTCAAAGTCGCATTTGAAAAAGGCGGTATCGGCACATTGCACAGCCATTTCCATACTCAGATGAGCTATGTCGAAAGCGGGGAGTTCGAAATCACCATCGGCGAACGGAAACAGGTTTTGCGGCAGGGCGATGTGTATCACATTCCGCCGCATGTGGTGCACGGCGCATTATGTCTTTCGACCGGCATGCTCGTCGACATTTTTACCCCCATGCGGGAAGATTTTGTAAGTATTCCAAAGGCATAACGCATTCCAGATGGCTATTTCTCTACCCCGTTTCCGTTCCTTTCCACGCTGGATCGCCTGTCTCGCGACTACCTGGTCGTTTGCACAGGAAGTGCCGTTATCCCGGCAAATGGCCGATTCTTTTATCGCAAATCATAAAGATTCGATCCTGGTCGGCAAAAACACGGCGACCAAATGGGACTATGAGCAGGGATTAATGCTGAAAGCCATCGAAAAAGTGTGGTACCGGACCGGCGAAGGCAAATACTTCGAATATATCCGCAAGGACATCGACCAATATGTGCGCCCCGACGGCAGCATCCGTACCTACCGCGCCGACGAATTTAATATCGACAACATCCCGCCAGGCCGCGCATTGCTGACATTGTACCAGCAATCACAGCCCGACAAAGACAAATACAAAAAAGCCGCCGACCTGCTCTGGAAGCAACTGGAAGCGCAACCTCGCACCAAGGAAGGCGGTTACTGGCACAAAAAACGCTACCCGAACCAGATGTGGCTCGACGGCCTCTTCATGGGCGAGCCATTCGCCGCAGAGTACAGCGCTATTTTCCACCATCCCGAGCATTTCGACGACATCGTGAAGCAATTTGCATTGATCGAGAAATATGCCGTGGACGAAAAAACAGGCCTCGTTTACCATGCTTACGACGAAAGCCGCGAACAGAAATGGGCCGATAAAACAACCGGCCGTTCCCCGAGTTTCTGGGCACGTGCCATCGGCTGGTATGCGATCGCACTTGTGGATGTGCTCGATTATCTGTCGGCGCAGCATCCGGGGCGAGCGCAGCTGATCGGCTATTTGCAAAGACTAGCGCCCGTGTTAGCAAAATATCAGGACCCCGAATCCGGCGCCTGGTATCAGGTGATCGACCAGGGCAAGCGGGCCGGAAATTACCTCGAAGCATCGGCCTCGTGCATGTTCGTCTATGCGCTCGCGAAAGGCGCGCGCCTGGGCTACATTCCTGAAAAATTCGCAGCCAATGCGAAGAAAGGTTACCAGGGAATTCTTCAAAATTTTGTAGAAAAAGAAGCAAACGGCACATTAAGTCTCAATAAAACGGTAAGCGTAGGCGGCCTCGGCGGCACGCCCTACCGCGATGGCACTTATGAATATTACCTCAGCGAACCCATTCGCAAGAACGATCTGAAAGGCATAGGCCCATTCATTTTTGCAAGTGTTGAAATGGAGATTGCGGCCGAAAATGCGGTAGGTAAGGGCAAAACAGTGGGTTTAGACTACTATTTCAACCACGAAACCCGTAAAGATCTGACCGGCGCACCGGAGCAATTCCACTACACCTGGGAGGATCGTATGCATTCGGGCTTCTGGCTTTGGGGCAATACTTTCCGGGAATTGGGTGCTAAAACGGTTTCATTGCCGGCATCGCCCACCGCTGCGAACTTGAAGGGCGTCGACATTTACATTATCGTCGACCCGGATACGAAAAAAGAGACGCCCGAGCCGCGTTCCATCGATGATAAATCCATTTCCGAAATTGAAAAATGGGTAAAGGCAGGCGGCGTGCTGGTGCTCATGGCCAACGATACCGCCAATTGTGAAATCCCGCATTTCAACAAGCTGGCTGCAAAATTCGGCATTCAGTTTACGAGTAAAAACCGCAATATGGTGCAGGGTACGCAGTTTGAGCAAGGCAGGCTGATGATCCCCGCCGACGCGAAATCTGTTTTCCCTACCACTGAAAAAATTTACATCAAAGAGCTTTCACCGCTCAGCCTCACGCCGCCTGCAAAAGCTTTGCTAACCGACCAGGGCGATGTCATTTTCGGGATTTCCAGATATGGTAAGGGCACCGTATTCGCCGTCGGCGATCCGTGGCTTTACAATGAATATGTTGACGGCAGGAGGATCGATACCAGCTTCGAGAATTTCGAGGCGGGCAAGGACCTCGCCGGTTGGTTGTTGAAACAGGTTGTTAAAAAGTAAATCTCATCGCTATGGGCTATCTCTTCCGGGAAAACCTTCGCCAGCTCAGGAGCCAGCCCGGTGTGGTTGTGGCCGATGATTCCGTGTTCCAGCTGCCGGAAAAAGTGCTGCAATTCGGCACAGGAGCATTTCTACGCGGCCTGGCCGATTATTTTATAGACAAAGCCAACCGCCAGGGCGTCTTCAACGGCCGGATCGTGGTCGTGAAATCCACCGACCAGGGCGACACCAAGGCATTCGAGCGACAGGATAACCTGTATACCATCTGTTCGCGGGGCATTCAGGATGGCGAGGCGAAGGAGGAGAATATCATTTCTTCGGCGATCAGCCGCGTGCTTTCGGCCAAAACACAATGGTCGCTCGTGCTCGATCTGGCCAAAAACCCGGCGGTGAGCCTTGTAATTTCAAATACAACAGAAACCGGCATCCAGCTCGTTCAGGACGATATTTACCAGTGGCCGCCCGTGTCGTTCCCTGGCAAATTGCTGGCGTTTTTGTATGCCCGCTACGTGGCATTCGGCGGCAATCCTGATTTCGGGGTAGTCATTATTCCAACAGAACTGATCGCCGATAATGGCAAAAAACTCGAATCCATTATCCTCGAACTCGCTCACCGCAACGGCCTCGAAGGTGCTTTCATCGATTGGATCGAGCAATACAATTTCTTCTGCAACTCGCTCGTCGACCGCATTGTACCCGGCAAACCCGATGAAACGCGGCTGAAAGAGCTCGAAGAAGAACTCGGCTACCGCGATGAGCTGCTGATCACGACCGAGCATTACCATTTGTGGGCCATCGAAGGCGACGAGCGCATTCGCCAGAAAATCGGTTTTTACGGCGTCGACGAAGGCCTAATTATCGAGCCGGATATCGAACGGTATCGTGAACTCAAATTGCGCCTGCTCAACGGGCCCCACACGCTGGGAGGCGGGCTGGCGCATTTGTGTGGTTTCAAAACCGTGGTGGAGGCGATGAGCGACCCGTTTTTCTCTGCATTCATCACGCATTTAATGGAAAGTGAAATTGCAACAGCGATTCCTTACGACGTTCGCCCAGATGTAGCGCTTGCATTCAGCAGGCAGGTCGCCGACCGTTTCCGCAACCCGCATATTTTACACAAGTGGTTCAATATCAATCAGAACTACTCGGCCAAGATTCTTTCGAGGGTCATTCCGACCTTTTTGAACTACGAAGCAAAAAATGGCTACCTGCCCGAGTACATGACCTTCGGCTTCGCGGTTTTCATATACTTTATGAAGGCCGTGAAAAAAGAAGGTGATAATTACTATGGCCGGCTCGACGGCGCCCCGTATCTAATCCAGGACCCGAAAGCCCCGTTCTTTTACCAGAAATGGCAAATGGCGTCGCTGCCCGACATGGTACAGGCGATACTGAAAGAACAATCGATCTGGGGCCGCGATCTGAATAAAATCGATTCTGTACACAGTTCCATCGTCGGATATCTCCAATCCATTACGCAAAAAGGTATTCATGAAACACTTAAAACGCTTTTAGAAAAAACGGAATATGCACTCTCACAATCCTGAACCGGCGGAGCTCCGAGTAGAGGCCCCCAAGACCAGTTACCGCTGGCGCGTAGTAGCACTGCTGTTCTGCGCGACGACCATCAACTACCTCGACCGCCAGGTGCTTGGTCTGCTCAAACCCACCCTGGAAGCCGATTTCGGCTGGTCGGAATCCGATTTCAGCCATATTGTAATGGCATTCCAGGCCGCGTATGCGTTTTCGCTGATCGGTTTCGGGGCCATTATTGATAAAATAGGTACTAAAATCGGCTACGTAATTTCGGTGGTCGTATGGAGTGTCGCGGCTATGTTGCATGCTGTTGCGACAGGCACATTCAGCTTCGGGTTCATGCGTGCGCTTCTCGGGCTTGGGGAGGCTGGCAACTTCCCAGTGGCGATCAAGGCTACTGCCGAATGGTTTCCCAAAAAAGAGCGCGCACTGGCAACCGGCATTTTCAATTCCGGGGCTAATATCGGCGCAGTTGTTGCACCGATTATGGTTCCCTGGATTTTGGGCGCATATGGCTGGCAGGAAGCATTTCTGATCACCGGCGCATTGGGTTTTGTGTGGCTGGTATTCTGGTGGCGTTACTACGAACTTCCCGCGAAACAGAGCCGAATCAACCAGGCCGAATTCGATTACATTCACAGCGATAACGAACCTGATACCGGTAAAGAAGCGCCCGTAAAGTGGCTGGAACTGTTCAAAATCCGGCAAACCTGGGCATTTGTATTCGGCAAAATGCTCACCGACCCGATCTGGTGGTTTTTCCTCTACTGGCTGCCTTCCTATTTCGCGGAAGCATTTAAACTGAATCTTTCCAAACCGAGTCCGGAGCTCGTGATCGTGTACACGGCTACCACTGTGGGCAGCATCGGCGGCGGGTATTTGTCAGGGTATTTTATCAAAAAAGGCTGGCCGGTGTTCCGTGCCAGAAAGACCTCGATGCTGATTTTCGCATTCCTGGTAATGCCTATCATGGCTGCGCAGTATACCACCAACATCTGGCAGGCGGTGGTGTTGATCAGTCTGGCGGCGGCGGCCCATCAGGCTTGGAGTGCAAATATTTTTACAACGGCGTCGGATATGTTTCCTAAAAAGGCTGTAAGTTCGGTTGTCGGTATCGGTGGAATGGCCGGATCAGTAGGAGGCATTCTCTTTCCTCTTTTGGTAGGGATCATTCTCGACAACTACAAGGCTGCCGGAAACATCGGAGGAGGTTACAACGTCATTTTCATCATCTGCGGGTTCGCGTACCTGCTCGC
>CAMLNK010000115.1 GCA_946481035.1 uncultured Dyadobacter sp.
GGCTATCAATACGAAACAATTGTTTATACAAACTCATAAAATGTTTATACAAATCACAAATAGCGATTGATATCCTGTGATAGACTACTAAATGTAATGACAATGCCCCGCCGCAATGCAATCCAATGAACAAGCAGTGCACTTGACTTATCCTGCTGTTTTCATGGCTAAAAGACTGAATTTAAACAAAATTACCCACTAAATCTCGTTCACGGCGAGGCATTTCGTTACTGCCAGATGGCGTTCTGCTTCACATTCGGGTTGCCCAACAGCTCTTTTTGCGGCAGGGGCAGCACATAGTCGCGCTCCTTGGGCACGCGGTCGAGGTTATACTTCTCGGCGAAATGCTTAATCTCCTTTCCGAGGTAATCCACCGGCCCGCCCAGCTTGCTTTTCCGGCGCAGCTCGGGGTACATTACCTGTTCAAAAACAAACTCCTGCATGCGCTCGTGGATGATCGCATCACGCAATCCCGATTGGCTCAGTCCTTTCAACTCCGCCAGCCCGGCGCGGGTGCGCACCTTGTTGATCGACGCGAATGCATCGCCCTGCCCGCTTTCGTTGCAGGCTTCGGAATGCCCTAGCAGAATGTCCGCCAATCGGATGTAAATTGTGTTTTTCTCGGTTGCTGCATTGCTTTTATCGAGCTCCACGATCTTCGCCGCCCATGCTTTTCCGAAAATCATCTGCTTCGGATCGTTCGGGTTCGCGTCCGATTTCACTACGCCTCCGAAACGCGACAGGTTATAATCGGCCTTTTCGCTCCAATGCACGATCGGGTAAGCGCCGTTAATTTTCCCAAACCGGCCGGTAGGATAACTTTCGATGAACGTTCCTGCTATGCGCTTGTCCTTCGGATCATAACTTGCACGGAACTCCTGCGTGGCACTTATCCAGCTCCATCCCGATCCGCCGAGTTCGCTCGGGAAATCTTCCGGATTGAAGTGCATCGAATGCACATTGTATTCGCTCGGGTTGGCCGAGGCCGAAACCTGCGCTTCGAAGATCCTTTCGCCCTGATTTTCATGCGTAAGATCGAAATTGTGGGCAAAATCCGTGAACAGCGTGAGACCGCTGTTATTAATGATATCCTCGCCTGTGGCCTTCGCTTCGGCCCATTTTTCATCCCAAAGCTGGGTTTTCATCAAAATCGATTTCGCGGCCCATTTCGTCGCGCGGCCAATATCCGCGCCGGTGTAGCTGGCCGGCAATAACTCCGCTGCCGCTTTGGTATCAGCATAAATTTGCGCGATCACCGCCGCTTTGCCGCCACTGTTGGACGGCAGTTCTGAAATATTCTGGGTCGATTTCGTTGTGAGCGGCACATTATCGAAATAGCTCAGCAAACTATAATAATAAAATGCCCGCAAAAACAGCGCTTCGCCCTTCACCCGCTTGATCAACGCTTCATTCGCCGGATCCTGCATAGCATCAGCGATTTCGATAATTGCGTTCGCCCGGTTGATCGAGCGATAACAAGTTCCCCAGTAAGCCTCAATGTATTCGTCGGCCGGGCTCACATTGCCCAGTTGGTATTGCAGCGGCCCTTTCTCCCACCCAACCTGGTAACCCACCAGGCATTCAAATACATAACGATCATAAAAGAAGCCGAAACCTCCCGAATTCAGGTCGTCGTAAACCGCATTCACGCCTAATACCAATTCCGCCGATGATTTATAAAAAGTATCGGGATTGATGAAATCGGGTTTCTCCTTCAAATCCGAGCAGCCTGCCACCGCGAAAAGTAATGCAGAAAGGCCCGTCAATCTGATTTTATATAAAAATGACTTTTTCATAACAAACTGATTTTCAATTTGAAATATTAAATACCAAGATTAACGCCCACTGTAAACATGCGCGACCGCGGATAGGCATCGTAATCGTCGCCGCGATTGAGGTTATTCTGCCCCTGGTTATTCACTTCGGGGTCGAAGCCCTTGTACTTGGTGATCAGGAAGAGATTTTGCCCGCTCACATACACGCGCGCGTTGCGGATGTAGGCGCTCTTGACCGGGAGCGTGTACCCGAGCGAGAGGTTTTGCAGGCGCACAAACGACCCGTCCTGGATGAAGAATGACGACCGGCGGAAAGAAATGAAATCGCGGCGGCCATCAATTACCGGTCGGGATGCATTCGTATTCTCGGGTGTCCAGGAATCTGTCAGGATATTGGCGATCTGGTTGATTTTCTGTACGCCGTCACCCATTTCCGATTGTTGCAGGTTGCGGACCTTGTTGCCATGCACGCCCCGGAAGAATACAGCGAGGTCGAAACCTTTGTATTTCAGGCTGGTATTGAAACCCCAGGTCAGTTTCGGGTTCGGATCGCCGATGATCTTGAAATCGTCGGTCGTATATTTTCCGTCCCCATTTACGTCTTCATATTTGGGATAACCTGCTCTCGCTGAGTAGCTTTTACCCTCCTCGTCGGATTGGAACAAACCAATGTAGTTATACCCGCTCCAAACGCCGATCGGATTGCCGCCCTGTACCCAGCTGCCCAGCACTCCAAGGTGCCCGCTGGTACTATTGGAGAAGAATGGCGTGCTTTTGCCCAAATCAAGGATCTTGTTGCGCAGAATAGACACATTACCGCTCACATCCCATGTCAATGCACTGGTACTGACCAGCTTATAATTTGCCGAAAATTCAAGCCCCTTGTTGCTCAGCGAGCCGGAATTGAGCATTATGGTGCTGAAACCGGTACTTTGCGGAATGGAAACGTCGAGCAGCAGGTCGGTGGTTTTGTTTTTGAATGCATCGATCGTCAGGCTGAGGCGATTGTTCAGCAATGCGAAATCGAGACCGACATTGAGCATCGATGTGCTCTCCCATTTCAAATCCGAATTAGGGATACGGTTTGGCGCGTAGCCTGAAACGAGCGACGGTACGCCCCCGAAAACATAATTATACGGTACCAGACCAGCTACCGAGCGGTAGACAGGGATTTGCGAATTACCGGTAAGCCCATAGCTCGCGCGGATTTTGAAATCGTCGAACACCTTGCCAAGGCCTGAGTTTTTGAAAAAATCCTCATTCACCACACGCCAGCCGATTGCGGCCGAAGGGAAAGTAGCCCATTTGTTGTTCGGTCCGAATTTCGACGACCCATCCCGGCGAAGTGTCACTGTAAATAAGTACCGGTCTTTGAAATTGTAATTGACACGCCCGAGCATCGACATCAGCTCCCACTCCACCCGACCCGAAGTCGGTACCAATGGCCGGCTGCCGTTTTGCATATTCACCGCATCCACGTCGTCCGAAGGAAGCCCGCGGGTAGCGTTTGCTTCAAAATAATTGATCTCTTTCTGATAGGTATAGCCGAGTGTAACGTCCAGGTAATGCCCTTTGGCAATCTCTTTGTTGTATGTTAAAATATTCTCGTTCAGGATGTTGTTCGAATTACGGTTCGCTTTCTGCAACTCGCGGCCATTCTGGCGGCCGATGTAAGTAAAGTTGTTGTAGAATGTAGTCCGGCGTGCATTCACAATGTCGAGGCCGAGGCTGGTGCGGAATTTCAGGCCTTCCAGGATATTCACGCTCAGCGCCGAAGTACCGAAAAGGCGGTTGGTATAATCCTTATCATAGCCTTCGGTAGCCTCCGCCAACGGGTTGGTCAGGAAGCGCTGGTCGTAACTTGCATATTGGTAGGCGCCATTCTGGTCGTAAACGGGGCCGGTCGGGTCCAGACCCAATGCCGAAATCACAATACCGCCAGGGCCTCCGCGGTCGGTAGGCACGTTGCTGCTCCCCGAGCGGTTGAACGACCAACTGTTGGTCAATGTCGCTTTGCCTTTGAGGAAATCATTGTCCAGGTTCATCCGGAAACCATAGCGGTTGAAATCCGTATTTTTGATGATCCCCTTGTTATTCAGATAATTGCCTACAAATGCATAGCGCATTCCTTTGTTGCCACCGGTAAACGAAAGCTGGTGGTTGGAAAGCCCGCCGGTGCGCGAAATCACATCCCACCAGTCGGTACCATTGCCAATTTGCGCGATCTGCGCGTCGGTATAGCGCGGATTTCCGCCCTGGCTGCGTTCCAGCATATTAATGTAGCGGGCATAATCGGAACCGTTAAGCACCTTCACCTCGCGCGCGATGGTCTGGAACGAATACGAACCGTCGTAATCCACCCGGCTCTGGCCTTCCTTTCCGCGTTTGGTGGTGATCAGGATCACGCCGTTCGCGCCGCGGGAACCGTAAATGGAAGTCGCAGAGGCATCTTTTAGTATTTCAATGGATTCGATTTCGTTGGGGTTAATAGTCGCCATGGCATTGGTAGGCTGGCGATTTCCGCTGGTACCCAGTGCGCCATTGTCGGGGTAAATAGGGAAGCCGTCGATTACGTAAAGCGGCTCACTACCGCTGTTAATGGAGTTGGCCCCGCGCACGCGGATAGAAATACCCCCGCCCGGCGCGCCCGAGGTTTGCGTCACCTGCACGCCCGGCGCCCGTGATTGGATCGCCTGATCCACCGAAGTGACCGGCATTTCGCGGATCGCGTCGCCTTTAATGCTCGCCACCGAGCCCGTTAAATCACTCTTACGCACCGCCCCGTAACCCACCACTACCACTTCTTCCAATGCCTGGTTATCCGGCTGCATTACCACCGATAAGTTCGTTTGACCACCCACAGTTAGTTCCTGCGGCTTATACCCCACAAAACTGAAAACGAGTACCGCATTCTGCTCAATCACATCGAGCGCAAAAGCGCCTTCCTGGTCGGTAGTGGTGCCTTTCTGGGTTCCTTTAATGATCACGCTCACGCCCGGCAGGCCCGCATTGTTTTCGTCCACTACCTTACCTTTGATTTGCGCAACAGCCGGACTGGCCATAGTTTCTGCCATCTCGGGTTGCTGAGGCTCGGTAACAGCGCCGGTTTCGGCCGTCAGCAAAATACGGCCCGCCGTTAGTTCATAGGCAATGTGCAGCGGGTCGAGCAGCGAGCTCAGCGCCGTCGATAGTTTCTGCCGGTTAATATGTACATCAATTGTCCGCTCGGCGCGGATACTCTTCTGGCTGTACGCAAACTTCACATCGGCCTGCGCCTCGATGTCACGCAGGACATTTCTCAGTTCCGCATTCTGTGCATGGATCGTCACCATTCTCTCCATGATTTCCTGCGCGCGTCCCTCGCTCGCGGCGTGGGTGAGCGTCGTGAAAACCACTGCAAAAAGGATTTGGGCAAATGTTATTTTCATGACCATGCATAGTGATGCACACCATTTTAACTGTTGGGTTTTTTGCATATTTTTGAAGGTTCTATTTGTGAAAAACAGGACATCCGCCAGCTTACCGTCTGTCCAGGATCTCGTAAGCAGGCATTTTCGAAGCCGGTAGTGGTGGTACACTATCGGTTTCTTTGTTTAAGGTCGGTTGGGTAGCTTTTATCGCATCATAGGGTTAGGGTTTAGGAGTTTGAAAACTTAGTCACAGCCGTGACCGTTGATCAGAATGCGTGTTCCTTTCACTTCGTAATCGGCGCCGTTGGATTTACAAACGAGCGCCAGCTTGTCGTAGAGCTGCATATCGGAGAGGTCGCCGGTAAAGCTGCAATGCGCTATGCGGTCGTTCGCGAAAACGATTTCGATCCCGTAAGCTTCCTGCAACGCCGAAGCTATTTTTTCCAGTTTTTCATCATTGAAAACCATTTTAGCCTCCTCGGCCGCTTGCGAGGCTTTCACCGGCTCTGGTACGAGGCCGGTCATCAGGTGCCTGCTTTCGGAGAAATAAGTAACCCGCTGATTGGGCGTAAGCACCACGCCATTATCCTGATTATCAGCCGAATCACTTTCGTTGAATGCCTCCCGGTTCTCAAAAACGGAAACTTTCCCGGTTACCACTTCCACTTCCAGCGCCTTATCCTTTGCATTGCTCTTGATCCTGAAACTCGTCCCGAGCACGCGGGTGATGATTTTGCCGCTGTACACCAGGAAGGGCTGGTCGGGATTGCGGGTGATCTCGAAAAACGCATTGCCTGTGAGCTGCACCGTGCGCTTATCACCCGTAAATGAGGCCGGAAAAACGATTTTGGCCCCCGGTTCCAGTGTTACCGTGCTGCGGTCGCTCAGAGTCAATCGTTTCGGAACGTTCGTTGTGTTCTCTTCGGTGATCAGGCGGCTGTTGGGAGCTTGTACAAACATTTTTTCCTGCATTGCCCCTTGCCTGCCGGAGCCTTTGCCCAGAAATGCCCAGAACCCCACTACCAGCAACACTGCTGCGGCCGTCGCCAGGTACACCGTTGCCCGGCGCCACCAATTTCTCACCATGATCGGCTCGGCGTATTCCACTGCGGGCGTTCCTGCGGCAGGCGTTCCTGCGGCAGGCGACCCTGCGGCAGGCGACCCTGCGGCAGATGTTTCTCCCGTGAGTTTGCCCAGCATTCTTTCTTCCATTTCGCGCTTTTCCTGGTCGTTGAGTACTGCCATCCCATCGGCATTGAGACTTTCATACCACTGGTGGATTTTCAGCATTTCCTCCTTCGTGCAATTTCCCTCCCGGTATTTCAGGAGCAGAGCGTGCCATTCCTTGTTGTTCATTGATGTGTATCGGGTAAAATCAGGCCTTTGATGATAAGCCGAAGAAATGGAACTATTCCCTAAATAGGTTTAGAAAATATTTGAATTGTACAATATAAAAGGCGGATTCGGTGGGAAAGTTCTTTGAAAAAGATAAATGGGGAAGATGGAGGAAAGGGAGGAAGGAGGATGGAAGCCTCCGTGCGGCTTAGATCAAGCCGGAGGCGGCCAGGAGGAGGACCATTACTTCTTTCAAATGCGTCCGCACTACGCGTACGGATTTAGTGAGATGGTATTCGACGGCCTTTTCGGAAAGTCCGAAACGGGTGGCAATGCGGGAAATGGGCCAGTATTCGAGCTTGTGCAGGCGGAAAATTTCGCGCGTTTTCTCGGGGAGAATATGCAGGCATTCATCGATCACCCGCAGCAATTCGTCCAGCGCGAGCTGGTTTTCAGTGTTGAAATCCTGAATATCGTGAAATGCCCCGTAGTAATCGATGTACTCGAAGGTGCGGCCTTTCGTGCGGATATAGTCGATAACCTCGTATCGGACAGCGGAAAAAAGGTAGTAGTTCAGATTTTCGACGTGCAGCGTGTCCCGTTCCCGCCAGAGCCGCAGAAAAATGTCCTGTACGATCTCCTCGGCCGCTTCCTTGTTGCGCAGCTTCCGGTACGCCACCAGGAACATATCGTACCAATAGGCCTTATAAACCGCCGTAAATGCTTCCGCATCCCCATTTTGCAATGCGAGAAGCAGGTGGCCGGCTTTGTCGTTATCCACCATTACAGCTAGTTTTTGTTAGGGATCGGGAAATAGGATTCTGGCAAAGTTATATTATTTGTTTTTATTATCCAGTAATTAAAATTTTCAGCACGGGGGAGAACCGATAAATATGCGAGGAAAGTCGCTTGATCATTTCTGGCATAACTCGCTTGAATACAACCTCAATTCTACCGAATATGCACCTTCCTATTTAAATCCGTGCATAAGAATGCCTCAGTAATTGCCCTGCCATGGTGCGGGTAAGGTGAAAACCTCCGGATGCGCGCACGGCGCATTTAGGACACCTTCGGCAGGGCACCATTTTTCATCCTAATAAAGACCGTTGCCTATGAAAAAATTATCAAATGCGTTCGAATCCGAGGATTCAACATTGCTAGCTTACGGCAAAGAAGTCCGCGAATTACTGAACGGCGAAACGCCGGAGGACTGGGCCGCTGAACTCTGGACGATGTTCGGAGGATTCATGATTGCGCAGAAGGAGCTGGGTTACAGCCCGGAAATCAGCAATACGTTTTTCTCGTTTAAGGATTTGCTTTTCTTTTTCGAGAGAATTGAAAAGATACGCAAAGCGAAAGGTCCAATCCTGGTTAATTAAAGAATGCTGGATGATTATATCCTCCTGAGCGGACGGGGCCGCCCGCTCAGGAGGACATAATCGTCTTACCTATCTATAAACACCTCATTTGAATTTCAACAAATACCCCGTCAAATCCGCCAAATCCTGCTCGTTGAGGCCCAATGCGGTAGGTTCGGGCATCAATGACGACGGCATTTTTTCACGCGTTTTGATCTGATCGGCCTTGATCGTGTGTTGCTGGCCGGCGGCGTCTTTTAACACCACGTTTGCACCGTCACTCATGAGAAAGCCGAAATAGGTATCACCCTTTTTGGTCACGATCGTGTAGCTTTCATAGCCGAAAACCATGCTCGCCGATGGGTTCACAATGGCGTCGAGCAAGCCAGCTTTATCAAACTTTTTGTGGATAGTAGTTAAATCCGGCCCGATTTCTGCACCGGTTTTGCCGTGCTTATGGCAGGCGGCGCAGGTGGTTGAGAATATTTTTTCGCCGTGTGTCGGGTCTGCACTCATTCTGGAAATAAAGTCGGTTTTAAGGACCTTCCCGTTTCTTGGGAAAAACTGGCTGGCTACTATGCGTACATTCTGGTCGGGGTTTTTGAAGATGATTTCGCTGATGGACCGGGCGATCGTATCCGGCAACTGACCTTGCACACGCATGTCCACGAGGATATTGCCGCCATCTTTGTCCGACGCCATTTGCCGGGCGGTTTCGATGCGCTGGGGCATAGGTTGCGTTTTATCGGCGACGGTCTTTTTCAGGTCGAGCATACGCTTGTACGCGGGCGTCATCACCTGCGCCGTGGCCTCTTCCCAGTTCATGAGATCGGCCCAGTCGTTG
>CAMLNK010000116.1 GCA_946481035.1 uncultured Dyadobacter sp.
ATCAGCAACTTTGTGAATGGGTTCAGTTTTACCAATAATACCTTCGACGAGCACTGGTCGACGTTCGAATATAGTGCCGATGGCGTGATGACCGAGCGAAAAAAAGAGAAGTTTAAAAGCTATCGCTATCAGCTCCCGACCTCCGATTCATTGGTCTATACCGATTCTACGGGCCAGCGGCTGAGCAGCTTTCAGATTGTTAAGCTTACCGACGAGCAATTGATATTGAAAAAGGCGCAGAAGCCTTATCTTCCCGGAAAGAACCAGGAACTGTATGAAGTCCGGTTTTTTACCAAAATCCATGCAGCGCCTGCCGCCGGACCACCTGCCGCCGGACCGCAATAATTGCATTTGCCTATGACCCGCCCGCTATCCCTGTTTTTTTGCATTGCCTGGCTGCTAGGAGCCTGTACTTCAAAAAATGACGATCAAAAGTTGTTTGAACTGCTCTCTCCGGACGAAACCGGCGTGCATTTTAATAACAAGCTCCTTGAAGACGATCAGCTCAATATTCTCACTTACGAGTACTTTTACAATGGCGGTGGGGTAGGCGCCGGCGACATCAACAACGATGGACTTACGGATTTGTTCTTTACCGGCAATATGACCGAGAGCAAGTTGTATGTCAACAAAAGCAAAGATCACCGGATCGAATTTGAGGATATTACGGCGCAGTCGGGCGTGCAGATTCCCGAAGGCTGGGCGAGGGGAGTGGCTATGGTGGATATTAATGCCGACGGCTTTCTCGATATTTACGTTTGCCGTGCAGGGCCTGCTCAGGCGGGCACATTGCCCAACCTGCTCTTCGTCAATCAGAAAAACAATACATTTAAAGAACAGGCAAAGGCGTACGGCCTCGATTATAGTGGTAATACTACCCAGGCGGGATTTTTCGACTACGACCACGACGGCGACCTGGATGCCTATCTCGTCACGAACGTGATGAATATGCGCGGCCCGAACAATATCCGGCCGAAAGTGAACGACGGCTCTTCTGCTAACGCCGATCGCCTTTTCCGCAACAATGGAAACGGAACCTTTACCGACGTTTCGAAAGAATCGGGCATTTTGGAAGAAGGTTACGGCCTGGGCATTGCGGTTACCGATGTGAATAATGACGGTTGGCCGGACGTCTACATTTCGAACGACTATGTTTCGAATGACCTGCTGTACATCAATCAGCAGAACGGCACATTCAAAAACGAAATAACTTCCTATTTCAAGCATCAGAGCTATTCGGCGATGGGTAACGACGCTGCCGACATCGATAATGATGGCCTGGTCGACTTCATTACCGTGGATATGCTGCCGGAAGACCCGGTCCGGCGTAAAAATATGTTCGGGCTGATGAACTATGACCGGCATTTGTCGGAGCTCCGGATGGGTTACGAGCCGCAGTTTATGCGGAACACGTTGCAGCACAATGAAGGCAGTGCACCTGGCGGTACCCACCCCATTTTCAGCGAAATAGGGCGTTACTCAGGTGTGGAAGCGACGGATTGGAGCTGGGGCGCCTTGTTTGCCGACTATGACAATGACGGTTTCCGCGACCTGATGATCACCAATGGCTATCCCAAAGACATTACCAACCGGGATTTCGTGATTTATCGTATGGCCGAATACGAAATGCAAATGCGCTCGGGTAACGGCGACAGCCGCCGTCTCGCAGAAGCATTGAAGAAGGTTGAAGGCGCACACGTACCCAACTATCTTTTTGCGAACAATCACGACCTCACATTCGCCAACAAATCCGCCGATTGGGGCTTCGACATTCCTTCATTTTCCAACGGCGCGGTGTATGCCGACTTCGACAACGACGGCGATCTCGACGTAGCGATGAACAATATTGACCAGGAGGCATTCTTGTATGAAAATCACTCCGAGCGCAAACCTGACCGGCATTCGCTGACGATCAGACTGAAAGGATCCGCGATGAACCGCGATGGTTTTGGGGCTAAAATCTGGCTATGGACGGCCAAAGGCAAGCAGTATGCCGAACATTCCCCCTATCGCGGTTACCAATCGACCACAGAGCCGAACCGCGAGCATTTCGGGCTTGGTAATGCGGCTCAAATCGATAGCCTGGCCATCATCTGGCCCGATTACCGGATGCAGGTTTTGAAAAAGGTAAAGGCTGGCCAAATGCTCGAACTGGATCACGCGAAGGCAACTGACAATGCGCCGGCCAATTATCCCAAGACTGGTTCCGAGGCAGTTAATGCACCTTTGTTCACAGCATTGAAAGGTAACGGCATTGATTTTCAACACAAAGACGAGCTTTACATTGACTTTAAAATACAGCCGCTTCTACCTCATTTGTTATCCCAAAACGGACCGGGCATTGCTGTGGGCGATGTGAATGGCGATGGGCTGGACGATTTTTACGTCGGTGGGGCATTCAACCAGTCGGGCCGCGTATTTGTGCAGGATAAGCAGCAGCGTTTCAGCTCCAAAGTATTGGTGGACGGGCAGAAATATGAAGAGGATATGGGCACGCTGTTCTTCGATGCCGACGGCGACGGCGACCAGGATTTGTATGTCGTGAGTGGTAGCAATGAGTTTGAGACGGGTTCCCGCTATTACCAGGACAAGCTCTATTTCAATGACGGAAAGGGTAATTTCAGCGTAAACAACGATGCATTACCTCAGATTTCTGCCAGTGGCTCAACGGTAAACGCGGCAGATTTTGACCGTGACGGCGACCTCGACCTTTTCGTCGGAGGTCGGCTCTCACCGGGCGCTTACCCGATGGCGGGCGAAAGCTATATTCTCCGAAATGAAGGCGGTAGGTTCGTAGAAGCGACAGCGCAGGTTTGCCCTGAAATCAAAAGCATCGGCATGGTTACCACCGCATTATGGACAGATTTCGACCAGGATGGCTGGGTAGATCTCGTCGTAGCAGGCGAATGGATGCCCATTGTTTTTTACAAAAATAACAGGGGCAAGCTGCTCAACGCGAGCGCACAAACGACCTTGAAAAATACAACAGGCTGGTGGAACAGCATTGTTTCCGGCGACTTCGATGAGGACGGCGATACCGATTATGCATTGGGTAATGTAGGCCTGAACAGCGAAGGAAAACCATCTGTCGACAAGCCATTAACGCTGCTTGCCAAGGATTTTGACAAAAGCGGCACAATGGACCCGGTAATCGCCCGCTACATCGGCAACGAGCTTTACCCCACGCACCCGCGCGACGAAATGACGAACCAGATGAATTTTCTCAAAAAGCGCTTCGTCTACTACGCAGATTATTCCAAAGCGAAAATCACCGATGTTTTCAAACCCGAAGAGCTCAAAGACGCGCGCAAACTCATTTGCGAAACCATGCAATCGGTCCTGCTCGAAAACCAGGGCAACGGGAAGTTTGCAATGAAATACCTCCCCACCGCGGCCCAAATGGGCGCAGTTTACGGCTTGTTAGCGGAAGATTTCAACCACGACGGGCATTTAGATCTGATGCTATCCGGCAACAGCCACGCCACAGAGTCCATCAGCGGAAGGCTGGACGGGTTGAATGGATTGCTTGTGCTGGGCGATGGAAAGGGCGGTTTTAAGCCGTTGAGTGCCGCCCAGAGCGGAGTTTTTGTTCCGGGCGATGCAAAGGGAATGGCTCATTTACGATTGAGTAATGGTCAGTCATTGGTTGTTGCCACCCAGAATAATGGGCCGTTGCTGGCATTTGCGGGCGGTGTCGGGGATAAAATGGTTTATATCAGACCAATGTCGCAGGATGCGGTGTTGTTGGCTACTTATGCCAATGGCAGGTCGCTGCGGGTAGAATTATCGTACGGTTCGGGCTATTTATCGCAATCTGGCCGAAATGTGGCATTGCGGAGCGAGGGATTGAAAAAGGTTGCACTTACCGATTTTCGCGGACGTGCGCGGGAAGTGGCGTTTTAGCGGAGAGTGTTTTTAGTTGCCGTTGCATCCCTGACGGGATTCCTGAAAATTTCGGGCTGTCTTTTTGTTACCAATATCACATCGCTACTCGATTTGGCGTTTTGCGTGACAAATGCCGTCAGGCATGTAATATTGGCAGCACCGGGAGCCCTTATGGCTCTTCAAAATGCCGTCAGGCATGTAACAAAAGGGTACGGTGTGAAACAACGTTGTCAAACCGTCGGCGCTAGCTAATCTAAACAAATCATCACCAAACAAACGTCCCGACCGCCCCTGCTTTCAGGCTGATCACGACAAAATTCCCGCCATCCTGAATTGTGAACTTCTTCATTGCATCCGAGTCGTTCATTACGATCAAGACCTTCTTGCCGTCGGGCCGTAGGAATGCCACATTCAGCAGCTTCTCGTCGGGGCTTCTTCCGATCGTCGCATTGGTTCCCGAATCGATCCGCACCGAACCGGGAAGCACAAACTTGGAGGCATGCGCCACCACATAATAGGCTGCATTTCGGGTGACCTTATCGCCATCGATCGTGACGCCGCCCAGGCAGCGGTCGCAGCCGCCGCGGTCGGTGAAGGGGCGGTTTTGCGGGTTGCTGGTCAGGTTCCATTCCAGCACGGTGCGTGCCCAGTTGCGGGTGGCGCCGATGGTCAGGTTTTTAATATGATTCGGGAAATCCTGTGCAAAATTGCCCGGGGCGCCCATCCATTGCTCGGTGAAATAAAGTTGCCTGTCCGGGTGCGCATCATGGACTTTCGACAATGCCTCGATGGTACCGCCGTAGAGGTGGAACGCCGAGCCGTTCACATATTTCTTTGCGTCGGGGTCGTCGAGGATCGAGATAGGGTACTCGGGTTTGTCGGCATTGTGGTCGTAAACGATGATTTTGGTGTCGATTTTGGCCTTTTCAAATGCAGGGCCCAAATGGTTTTTGACAAATACAGCCTGATCTTTCGCGAGCATCAGCAAGCTCGGGTTATTGCCGGGGTGCAACGGCTCATTCTGAACGGTAATGGCGTCGATACGAATCCCTTCCTGCTTCATATCCTGAATGTAGCGCACGAAGTATTTGGCATAAGCATCGTACCATTCCGGTTTCAGGCTTCCGCCGCGGGTGTCTCCGTTGTCTTTCATCCAAACCGGCGGCGACCAGGGTGAGCCCAGGATTTTCAGTTTCGGGTTGATAGCCAGTATCTCTTTCAAAATGGGTATGACATCGTTGCGGTCGGGCCCGAGGTCGAAATGCCGCATGTCAGGGTCGGTTTGGCCCTGGGGAAGGTCGTTGTAGGAGAATACCTTTTCATTCAGGTCGGATGCGCCGATGCTCACGCGCAGGTAAGCCATCCCTATGCCATTCTCTGCCGTTGAAAAAAGCTCTTTCAGCAATGCAGCGCGGGCGGCTTTACTCATGCCCATCAAATGCTGAGCGCTGCCGCCTGTGAGCGTAAAACCGAAGCCGTCGATCTCCTGAAATTTCTTCTTCGCGTTGATACTGACGACCGTCGTTTCGATAGCGGTGTTCTTGCCCAACTTTTTAAATGGTAGGCCGGATTGCTGCTGAAACAGCGCCGATTTATCCAGATTCGTAAGCCAGAAATCGATCTTTTTCGATTGGCCGACGGCCATCAGGCAGGTAAGCAGGCAAAAGCCGAACAACAATACAGGTTTAGGGTTGAAAATTTTCATGTAATGTAGTTTGTGAGCGGTACGCCGCTGTGGTTTAAAGTTGAGGAGTCTATGAGTTGAGGGTCTATGAGGTTGGAGTTGAAAGTACATGAGTGTTTTTAACTAAACTCATAAACTTTGAACGCTCAACTCCTAGACTCCTCAACTCAAAACTCATATTGAAATACACTGAAAATAATGTAATATCTTGCGGTTTCAAATGTAGGGCAACCTGCACAAAAATGTGCATTACGGGCTACTACATTACTACAACAACCCTACAAAAATTGCGAAACAGATACCCTGGTGCGGTTCGGCACTACGTCAATCCTCTCATCAACATACTGCAAAACAGAAATATGACACGCGCAGCCTTTTTTCTATTTCTGGTACTGGCCGCCGGGAGGCTGCCTGCTCAGAATACGATCGGTTTGCCCGAGGTAGTCAATTATTCCAAACAAACCTACCACGCAGGAACGCAGAACTGGGCGATCCGCCAGGGCAGGAACGGGGTAATGTACTTTGCCAACAACGAAGGCTTGCTCACTTTCGATGGTATTTACTGGCGTACTTATCCGTTGCCCAACAAAACCAAGGTACGCTCCCTGGAAATAGGGGCTGACAACCGCATTTACATTGGCGGCGAGAACGAATTCGGCTATTTCAAGCCCGACGAGCGCGGGGTGTTGCATTATGTATCGCTGCGCAAGCTCGTACACGAGCGCGACCGTGGCTTTGCCGACATCTGGAATGTGGTCGTGCTGAACGGCAGCGTCTTTTTCAGAGCCAGTAACCGCATTTTTGTATACGAGGATAATGCCGTCAGTGTTTTCAACGGCGGTTCGCACTGGCGGTTTATGGGCGTGTATAATGGTGTTGTGGTGGCACAGGACGCCGCGAGCGGCCTCTTGCGCTACGATAATGGTCGCTGGATCCCGTGGATTACATCGGGAGAGCTGCCCGCCGAATATCTTTCGACAGGCCTGCTGCCCGTCGACAAGCAGACTTCCCTGCTCGTAACAATGGACGCCGGCCTTTTCCGGCTTTCGGGCGAGCGCGCCACGCGCCTGCAATCGGCATTCATCGACCAGGTCAAAAGCGAGCGCATTTACGCGGCAACGCGGGTGAACGAGAAACTGATTGCTCTTGCGACGAGTCTGGGAGGTTGCTATATCGTCACCAACGAGGGCGAATTCGTACACCGCTTCGCCCGCGCCGATGGCTTGCAGAACAACAATGTGCTGAGCGTGTTCCGCGACCAGGACAAAAACCTGTGGCTTGGCCTGGATAACGGCATCGACTTCATAGCTTACGACAACGCCATTAAAACCATGTACCCGGCTGCGACCAAAGACGAGGCAGGCTATGCGTCGGTGATTTACAAAGGCCGCTTGTATGTGGGTACCTCCAATGGCCTGTATTCGGTGGCGGTGGGGCAGTTCGGCGATCTGAGTTACGTAAAAGGCACATTCAGCTACGTGGAGCATTCGCGCGGGCAGGTATGGGGGTTGGCGGAGATCAACGGTCGGCTGCTGATGGCGCACCACGAGGGAGTTTTCGAAGTAGAGGGTAACCAGGCCCGGCCGATCGAAAGGCGAAACGGCTTCTGGGGCTTTTTGCCGCTTTCACGGATTTATCCGGTCAAAAAAGTGGCAGTCGGTAATTACAACGGGGTCAATTTCCTGGAATATGATGGCAATGCATTCCGGTCTTCCGGGGGCGTTGCAGGCTTTGATGTCGCTTCGCGCTTCCTGTGTACGGATGCACGCGAGGAGAATGTGATCTGGACTTCGCACCCCTACCGCGGGGTGTACAAGGTGACGCTTTCGGATGGCGGGCAGTCGCCCGGCGAACCGTCGCCCGGCGAATCGTCGCCCGGCGAACCGTCGCGGGCGCGCTTGTACACACACAAGGACGGCCTGCCGCTTTCGCTGAATAACAATTACATTTATAAAATCAGGAACAAGATACTGGTTGCCACCGAGAAAGGCATTTACGAATACAATGCGGCTACCGACCGGTTTGCGGCGTCAACCTATTATAATGGGATATTTCAAAACCTGGGCGTGCGCTATCTGAAAGAAGATCAGGCTGGTAACGTCTGGTTTGTGCGCGGGAAGGAACTTGGCGTGGTGGATATGAGCGGCGGCAATCCGAAGATCATTTTCCTCCCGGAAATCAATCACAAAATGGTGTCCGGCTTTGAATACATTCACCCGCTGAATGAAGAAAACATCCTCATAGGCGGTGAGAAAGGCATTTACCACATCAATTACAAAAAATACAAGCAGAACAAGAGCCATATCGATGTGCAGATCAGTGCAATGCGCTCATTTGGTGTGGATTCGCTACTTTTTGGTGGGTATTTCGGTGAGGTGAATGAGGTGAAAAAGCAGTCGGACGATCAGGAGCTGCGGGTCGCCAACCGCCTGAATTCCTTAGGTTTTGAGTTCTCTTCCACGCTGTTCAGCCAGCAGTCCAGTATTGAGTATGCTTACTTCCTGGAAGGGTTTGACAGCAACTGGTCGAACTGGTCGGCACGCAGTTCGAAAGAATATACCCATTTGCCGCCGGGCCGCTACACGTTCAAGGTGAAGGCGCGTAACAATTTCGGCAGTGAATCCGAGGTTGCGGGTTATTCGTTTGTAGTCCTGCCGCCCTGGTACCAGACGATCTGGGCTTATCTGGGCTATGGGTTGCTGGTGTTGGGTTTGGCCTGGCTGTTTTACAAATGGCAGGAAAAGCGCTTCTTGCACCAGCAGCAAAAGCATTTGGAAGAGCAGAAACGGCTGCAATACCTGCACCAGCTCGAACTTGAAAAAAACGAAAAGGAGATCATCAAGCTCAAAAACGAGAAGCTGGAAGCCGAAATTCTGCACAAAAATACCGATCTGGCGACGTCTGCCATGCATTTAGTGCAAAAGGCGGAACTGCTTTCGAAGCTCAAAACCGATCTCGTCAAAATCACCAGGACTGCCGAGGACGATAAGATCAACGACGACCTGAAAAAGATGATCAAGGTGGTGGCCGATGAAAATAAGGTCGACAAGGATTGGGGCCAGTTCTCCAAGCACTTCGATAGCGTGCACAGCAACTTCCTGATCGCGTTGAAGGAGAAATATCCCAATATGACTGCCCAT
>CAMLNK010000117.1 GCA_946481035.1 uncultured Dyadobacter sp.
CTGTGACCGGCTCCGGGAAAGGATAAGTGGTGGCACACCCGCTGGTTATCTGTAAATCATCACACGACTGCTTTCCAGCTGAAAATTGATCGGCAGATTATATTTGACTCTCACTTTCTGTCCACGCATCACCCCGGGCTCCCACTTTCCGTCCATCAGCTTGACAACCCGCAGTGCTTCCTCATCGAGGCCGTAACCAACTCTTTTTTCGACTTTATAATCACACACTGAACCATCTTCACAAACGACAAACGACAACATTACCCGTCCTGCGACACCGCTGCGCGCCGCATCAGAAGGATAACGCATGTTCATCCCGAGAAACTTGTAAAACTCCTTAATACCTCCTTTGAACTCGGGCTGAATTTGCGGCTTATCATACGCCATTTTGGTACCATTCACCCACGAAACCCCGCTCTTAAATTGCCCCAGATCGTAAACCTCCTCGTAATACTGCGTACTGTCGGCCAGCTTTCCAATCCATTTCCCATCTTTGATCCCCTCCACCACCTTGCCCTGCTCGAACACCCATTTACCATTCGGCGTTTCGCCGGCCGCCATCCAATAGCCTTCGCCGTTTTTTGTATGCTGCACGCCATCCGGCCCCCATGCGTTCATCAATAGAGGTTCCTCTCTCACACCCATTTTGTTAACCGGGAAATCCCTGTGAGCCCTTATTTGTCCGTTAGGGTCCCAGTAGACATCCGTCACCAACGAATCGCTCAGGAGTTGCTGGCGCCTTACCATTCCATTCAGATCATAATCCTTGATTAGGGATGCCTTTCCATCTACGCCGTACTCAATATATGAAAGCATATGATCCTCCGTATCGAATATGACTTCGGTGGCATGGCTGGCTTCATTGTAATCACGTGCAGCAATCCTGTATGCGGAAATCGAATCGGCGCCCGGGTTCACGAAGCGGGATTTGTAGCGGATCGGTGTTTTTGCAAATTTTGCCTCGCCGAGTCTCTTCCACTTTCTGCCCTTTGATTCTTCATAAGCCACATCTCCCGATACAAAACCGTGGTCATCAACAGGGGTCGTGCGCCGGTATTTAGCTCTTGCAGAGTCTATCGGAACGAATGCCTCATTGAAATAGTCTATGAAAGCACGTCTCGCCTCATTGTAAGTGGGTTTGGCCGTCGCTTGGAATGCCACAGGAAAAAAGACCGTTTGCCGGACCCGCTGCCCTCCCAGCATGGCCGGTTTCCAGGCCTTGTACATTCCAAAGACCTTCACGGCTGCCGCATTGCACAAGGTATCAATCCCGCGGGTTATCTCGATATTGCTCATGCTTCCATCGGGCTGCACTACGCCTTTGAGAAAAACCCGCCCGTTAACGCCTTTGATTGAGTTTGGAAGGGGAATTTGGAGATTTGAATTGATAAATTGATTGAGAGTAGTTAATCCGCCTGCCGGCTCGGCCTGTCTTTCTACTTCATGAGGCAAATACACTTGCTGGGCGAATGCCTGTACACCGGAAAACAACAATAGAGTGAGTAGTTTTTTCATTAGGGTTGATGAGCTATGTCACCAGCAAAAATCATTCTTTTATTTTAAAGATACTCATAGTTACTCTTTAAATATTTCAAAAGTGATTTGTAGAAGTAGTTTTCAGTATAAACTTAACCTACTGATAACCTGCGAATAATATCCAGGTAATATAAAATGAGAAAATTTGTATCATGGGAGATACAACTCACTTTCGGACTATCATTATTTCTGACGTTCACCTCGGAGCAGGAGGGTCGAAGGCAGAAGAGGTCACCAATTTCCTGAAAAGCTACACATGTAAAAAGCTTATCCTGAATGGCGACATTATCGACGCGTGGCAACTGAAAAAGTATGGCGTGTGGAAACGCAAACATACATTGTTTTTCAAACGCGTGCTGAAAATGATAGAGGACAACAAAACGAAAGTGATCTATATCCGCGGCAACCACGACGATTTCCTCGACCAGATCATCCCGTTGCGCCTCGGCAAACATTTCCAGATCCGCAAAGATTACATATTGACTTCCGGCACACAGCGGTTTTACGTCACCCACGGCGATGTTTTCGATTCCATTACCACCCATTTGAAATGGCTGGCCTACCTGGGCGATATCGGCTATACGTTCCTGCTGTGGGTTAACAAGTTTTACAATAAATATCGCGCATGGCGCGGTCTCTCCTATTACTCCTTGTCGCAACGTGTAAAGCAGTCCGTTAAAATGGCTGTGAACTACATGACCGACTTTGAAGAGAAACTGACCGAGCTTGCCCGCTCACGCAGCTGCGACGGCGTGATCTGCGGGCATATTCACCACCCGGCGATCCGCGAGATCGATGGTATCAAATACATGAACTCCGGCGACTGGGTCGAGACCCTGAGCGCACTGGTAGAGGATTTCGATGGCAACTGGAGTCTGCTTTACTACGACCAGCAGGAGATCGTCGAAAAGCCTGTAAAAAAAACGAGTACCAACAAAGTCGTTGAAAACTTCCCCGGCATGGAAAAGCAAGTGGCATTCACCGGTTTTCTGACGGGGCGGAATCAGCGCTATCTATAATTATGAGAATCCTTTTTCTGGTTCAGGGAGAGGGCCGGGGGCATCTGACGCAAGCCATTTCGCTCGGCCAGATCCTGCGCAGTGCGGGACACAAGGTAGTGGGTGCGATGGTGGGGACTTCTCCGGGCCGGAATATCCCGTCGTTTTTCCAGGAGCAGATCTTCGCGCCGGTGCATCATTTCGCGGCGCCCAATATCATTTATAAGGCACAAGGCGGCGGCATGAATGTCGGCCGGACGATTGCCACACACCTGGCGCATTTGCCCAAATACCTCAAAAGCCTTCATCGCATCCACGAAACGGTGAAGCAGATCAACCCGGACCTCATCGTGAGCTTTTACGATACCTACGGCGGACTCTACAATATGATCTACCGCTCGGGCATACCGATGGTCTGCATTGCGCATCAGTACCTTTTGCTCCATCCGAAATTTATTTTTCCTGAAAAGAGCCGGGTCAGCCAGTTTTTGATCAACCTCAACTCAAAATCGACGTCGTGGCTTTCGGCGAACCGGCTTGCATTGTCGTTCCGCGAAATGCCTTCGGCCCCGGAGCTGAAAATTACGGTGGTACCGCCATTGCTTCGCAAGGAAGTTACCCGGCTTACCCCACAAAATGGCTCATTCATCCTCGTGTACATGACGCACCACAGCCTGAGCGCTCAGGTGATCGAGTGGCATCAGAAGCACAAGGATGTGCAGTTGCATTGTTTCTGGGACAATGCGGATGCTTCGGAGGAATTTGTTTTCGACAGTACCCTTACTTTTCACCAGATCAACAGCGAAAAATACCTGCGAATGCTCGCTACCTGTCGTGCGTTGGTAACGACCGCCGGTTTTGAATCGGTTTGCGAAGCGATGTATTTGGGAAAACCGGTGATGATGGTGCCCGTACCGAATCATTTCGAGCAGGAATGCAATGCGATCGACGGCGTGATATCCGGCGCTGGGGTAATGTCCAAATCGTTCGACCTATCGGTGATTTTTGACTATCTGCCGAAGCATATCGACCAATCGGAGAAATTCAGAAGCTGGTATAATCGCGGGCACCAGATTTTTGTGCGGGAAATGGCGGAATTTGAGAAATCAATCAATATCAGGCGGAAAATGCAGTCGGAAATCTGACATTCTCCGCCCGGATGCCTTATTTGTCCTTCTTGAAAACAAGCTGTTCGGGGTTTTGAGCAAATTTGAGGATCAGTTTATCCGACTGTACATGATAACTTCCCTTGCCACCTGTTGAATCCGACGGCAGCCAGGCTTTGCCGCTCCATTCCGGCTCACCCACTTTTGTTCCCCCAAAACTGGTTATTTTGAAAGTACAACTCCCACCGAGCGTATAAGTTCCCTGGATCGTGTTCACAAACGTGTGGCCCGAAATCGTTCCGCTCTTCTTATCATCCGAAAAACTGAAAACCACACTTTTCCCGCTGATTTCGGGGTCTGTATCCACTGCACCTGTTGCGGTGTTCTCGAAATAATCCAGGCGCCAGGTGCCGGCCAGCGACGCGATTTCCGAACACGGCGGCATAGCACAACAATCCTTGCCGTGTCCGCATTCAAAGGAAGTCAATGCAAGAAAAACGAAGCAAACAAACAAATACGCAATCCTTTTCATGGCTGATATATTTAAAAACTGATCCCTAACCGCAATGCGAGTCTGTTGTAGACCCGGTCTTCAAATCTTTCCTTTTGGTCCCACAATGGCACTTTTGAGATATGCGCTTCCTGCCGTTTATAGGTTAATGTGATGGTAAATGCAGCCACACCCGGCTTCCCTACCTTCATCCCTACGCCCGGGTTGACCATGAGCCCTCCTTTCGTATCAGCGCCTTCGGGGTCGTCGTGAAACCAGGCAAATGCATAACCCGCATCGACTGTACCAAACAATTTCACGTTTTTGTCCGCCACAAAATCGTATCGGACACCTCCGGCAATCGGGTTCAGCAAAGCAGTTTTGTACCAATCCATACCCAGGGTCACGCCGGCGGACAAATTTTGATGAATCTGAACACCATTGAATGTTTGGATAGTGAGGCTGGTCTTACTGTCCACCTGATCCGAATTGCCGGCATAGGGATTCGGGTATTTCACTCTTCCGAATAGCCCGCCAAACTCGGTATGGTTAACAAACCGCAAGCTTCGGGCCTTCTGCGCATACGAGCCGGTTGTAGCCAGCAACAGCAGCAATAAAAATGCGATCTTTTTCATGTCAAATCGCTTTTCCGACCGGAATTTTGCTCAGCATTTTCAAATCCTTCGGATTCGACGAATCATATTGATAAAATCCGTCATCGCCGATCAGCAGCAACGTTTTGCCCAATGAGATCACGTCATAAGCATGCATATCCTTGAAATGCGCAAGCTGTTTACGATCCACCTGGAACTTGTCGGTCACATCAAATACCTTCAAGCCATGCTCTCCTTCACAAAGGTAGAGTGTCGGGAAATCGACACTTAGTCCGTGCGGATTCTCCATCTGATAGCTTTTGATCAGCTGCGGAGCCGCCGGGTTGCTTATATCGACAAGATCGAGTTGGTTCTGGCCTCCCCCGCATGCGGTGCCTGTGCGCAAGGTCACGTACGCGATGTTCTCGTGCACCACCACGGGGTCGCAGGCGCGGCCGTGCTGGAAGTTGGAGAGTTGCTTCGGTTCTGCGGGATTCGTATTGTCATATATAAACATCCCCGTAGAAGAACCGATAAACAGCTTATTGTCGTACGGGAAAATGGTTTCGATCCCCCATCCGAGAAATATGGTAGTAAAATCGACCGGCTGCGCAGGTTTATCGATCTTGAAAAGGTGCATTTGGTTCTGGCCCACTGCATAAAGAAAATTGCGGTCCAATGCGAAACGCGCCATCGAACCCGCCTGGCCGTTGGTAGCGCCCGAAGATTGTGGCGAAGCCGATGATGAACCGCTCAGAAATGCCCTGTCTGCGAAAGCCCAAATGCCGCCCCACCAGGAACTGGGCGGAACGTTGTCTTCACAGTTGACCGTGATCGTTTCTTCAACCCATTCCACATTCTGATCGGTAATAGAGCCTACCGATTCGTTTAGCGCCCATCCGCCTCCGTCGAAAGTGCCGGATTTGAATACATTTTTAACCCTGCCAACTTCTTTCGAGGCCGCGGGATCGGTGATATCGATCGAGACGAGATCGGAAAAGCTGTCGGCGTAAAGGATATTGTCGCGGACAGCGATATCGCCATTTCCGGGGATATTGATGAAAGTTACAAATTTCGGATTGGCAGGATTGCCGTTGTCGATAATGTGAATGCCTTTCTTAATTTCATTCACAAACAAATATTTCCCTTTCACGTACATTTTCCCGGGTTGCTTCAAACTACGCGGCGATTCGGCCTTTACCTGCGTCCTGAGCTCCATCAGGGAATGCGTAACGCTACTGAAACGCCGCACAATGCGCGTTTCCTTACATTGATCGTTACACGACCAGCACAGCCATGCCACGACACATAACAGTAAAAGTTTAGGTTTCATACAGCTAGGTATTAGAGGCTAGTAAAAATGATATTTCAACTTGGGTAAATGCAGGACAGTATTTTTTTGTAATTGGTTGGAATACAAAACAAAATCGTCCGAAAGCAAGGCCTTCGGACGATAACGCACCCCGAAAATACCGGCGAACCGGTATTTTTTATCTTTGATATTTTTAAATGCTTTCCGGCATTTCTATTTCGAATTTGGATTCTTAATTCTTCCCATGAAAAGAATGGTATTGGAAGTATTTTCACTGATTACCAAACCAAACGGGCGGTCGCAAATGAACCTGGCCGGCTCCGGCCCTGCGGAAGTAAGCCCTACACCGATTGTCGTTACCGCTGCCGCCTCTGTACCCTGCTCGTCGATGCCCAGGTATGCATCCTGTTTTACGAAATCGATATAGAGCTGAGCCATTTTGTTGATCTTCCCTAACTGGGCAGTCGTTTCGCTAAATGCACGCTTGATACCCATTCCCTGCAAGGTGGTCTTCAATTGGGCTGAATAGTCGAGTGTGAACTTGGGTAACCCTACTGTAATACCCTTTTCAGCCATTCCGCTATTCAACTTCGCCCACCCTTCTCCGGTGATCTCGTCAAGCACCGCATCTACGGTATTCTCGCCTTTCGGAATAAGCAGCGTCATATTAAACTGGCCATTGGCATAAGGAAGACGGACCGCGTTGTAGTTGCTTCCGGCACCTACCGCGAAATCGGATTCGGCGTACATCATTCTGACGTTTTTGCTCTGTCCGTTTTCAAGTTTGAACGGCGCATCCTGTGTTTTCTTCGGATCAAACCGGGTTTGCCAATCTCCTTTGAAATACAATGCATTCAAAAGAAACATTACCTGCTGCGGCTGGATCTTATCCAGCACCTTCGGAATCTTGCCTTTCGTTTTATCGCTCGCCCATTTGTTAATGCGGTCTTTTGCGGCATCGTCAAACGGCAAGCCTGTTATTTCCGCCTCAAATGAGTTTTTCAAAACAGATTGAAAATCATTTTCAACCGAAAAATCATTTCTGTACCAAACCGAATTCGCTAATCCCAAACTCACTTTCGAATCAGCAACCGGCAAATCGTTAATCAATGTTTTATATGCCGCATTCAAATCAGCCAATGCGACGGCATCCATTTTCAATGCCTTTTGAATTTCGTCGGCAGTTTCTTTTTCTGCACCATTCAGCACCATTCCCAAAGCCATGTGCAGGCTGAGCGGTGACACGAAGAAATTCTCTTCCGTGGATTGCGTTTTCTGAAACGCATGAATGAAATCAAACGCAAAAGAAGTTGTCCCGTTCGAAACCGCGGTTGGTATTTCCACAGGATTCACCTCGTTGCCGGGAGCAACGTTGTCGTTTGTACAGCCCAACAGCATCGCTGCCGCCAGCATAGGAATAGTGATTGATTTCATTAAAATTTTCATGGCTAACAGATGCAAGGACGTTTTCCTTCTCCACAATCAACCCACAAATCGATAGATTCAAATCAACCGGCAATGGTTGGAAACTTTTTAGAATTATCTCAAAAAGAATAGCGAACAGACCAGGACACACCGTACAGATAAGGATGCGAATCAAGGCTTTGATTGGATCTGAAACCTGATGAAACCGCTTTTTGGTACGAGCCTGTAAGGTTAGCAGCCCAGTTCGACGATAATTTGTAATTCAATCTCAATCCTGTCGTAGCAGCCCAGTTCATGCCCCGGTATATGTCATCGCTGGCGGTTGTCCGGATAATATCCCCCGAAGCCGATTCCAGTTCGTTTGCCAGGAAGAAATTGGCCATCATCCCGCCCAGCACCGAATAGCTGAATTTCTTGTCAGGATTTAGCGTAAAGCCCGCTTGAACCGGCAATTGCAGGTACTGATAATTATTACTCACCTTCTTGGCAACATCAATATATAATGCGCCATTATTGAAGCCCGCCGCCTTGTCGGCGAATGCAGGGCTGTTTGCTGCCAATGCATTTTCCAGTACGTTCGAAGACATGCTATTATAGGCATTCAACATATAACCGCCGCCTTCGTACGTCGAGTTGCCGCGGAGATAACTTACGCCTGTCTCCACAGACCAGTGTTTCGATAAACGGACTCCGCCCTGTGTCTGCACCGCATACGAAGCCCGGGCCTCACTTGACCCCGAAGTCGCGCGCTTCTGGCTTACCGATTGTGCCGAAAAAGCCATCGGTGCCTCTTTGAGCTGTACATCCGGATTAAACGACGCCGGCATCACACCCAGGCCTGCATAATATTCCTTTTGCTTTTTCGGTTTAACAGGCTCTTCGATCTGGATTTGAGGACGGAAGAACACGTGGCGTTTTTGCACGTAAACATCCAGGTCGCTGTACGGCAAAGATGCCAGCAACTGTGCGGAAAGTGATTGGCTTTCACCGCGCAATGTCGCTGCATTGCTATTTCCGGCCGCTTTTGCCGCAGCTATTTCAAGAGGCCGGGCATTGTCCAGAGGTGTGATGGTAGTGTTAATTACTTCATTGCCAAATCCACTTTTTGCGGCTGGCGTCCGAGTTCCGTCGACGGCGGCTACGCCCGGCTGTTCAGGAGCTGGATTTTTTGCCCTGGCAAATACATTTTCACGCTTTTCAGCAGCAGCGTTCGCATTATTTGCCGCGGCAATTTCAATTTT
>CAMLNK010000118.1 GCA_946481035.1 uncultured Dyadobacter sp.
ACCAAGGCGCGCGTTTTGAAGCCTGACGTTGTACTGATGGATGTAAAAATGCCCATTATGGACGGTTACAGTGCCACGCGCGCCATACGTGCACGGGAGAATGGCCGCCGGGTGCCAATCCTGGCCTTCACTTCGAACGCGAACCCGACCGAAGCGCAAAAATGTATGGACGCCGGAATGGACGACTACATTACCAAGCCCATAGAAGCCCGGAAACTGAAATACAAAATCCGGAAGTTACTGCCGGCGAGCGAGGGCGGGACGTTTCTGTGAGCAGCCGGGATTACGGCTGCCACGATTGCCGGAACTCCCGGACAAAGTTGCTGATCTGTAAAGGAATGGGATCGGTCTGGCCGCTGTCGACCTGCTCTTCCAGGCTTCGCATTTGCTCGGCCAATGCATTCATCCCGACGTAGTTGAATTGCGTTTTCAGGCTGTGCAGCGCCGTCGAAAGCGCTTCCCAATCCTGCGCTTCGCAGAGCTCCGGAAGCGCTGCCACCTGGGTAGGTACCTGTGTTTTGAAAATGGTAACGAAGCGGTCGACCAGCTGCTGGTCACCGCCCATCAGGTTGTGGAGCAGCGAGAGGTCCATCGTTATGCGGCGCCGGGTTTGAAAATGAGTTTATAGCCCTCGCCATGCAAATTCAGGATTTCAACGGCCGGGTCCGCTTTCAAAAACTTCCGCAGTTTGCTTACATACACATTGAGACTATATCCGCGGTAATGCTCCTCATCGCCCCAGATGCCGATCATCGCGGCGTCGCGCGTGAGGACTTTGTTCTGATGCTCGCAAAACAGTTTCAGGAGTTTGGACTCGATCGACGTCAGTTTGATCGTCTCGCCGGAAACGACCAGCTGCCGCAGCTCGGGGTCGAAACGGGAATGTCCCCACTCGTAGCAGTCGATAGTCCGCGTTTTTTCGTGCACTTTCACCCGTTTAAGAATCGCCCTGATCCGCAGATAAAGCTCCTCCATACTGAACGGCTTGGTCAGGTAATCGTCCGCGCCAAGCATCAGTCCTTTGATTTTATCCTCTTTCAGCGATTGTCCGGTGAGAAAAACAATAGGGATGGTCTCATCGATCTGCTTAATCTCTTCCGCCAGCGTGAAGCCGTCCTTTTTGGGCATTTTAATATCCAGGACGCACAGGTCGAATGTTTGTGATTTAAATGCGTCGAGTCCTGCCTGTCCGTCGTGTTTCAGCATTACCCTGCATCCCTTCATTTCGAGGTACTCCTTAGTCAGTTCACTGTATTGAACTTCATCATCGATGAACAACAGATGGGGCTGTTCCATAAATGGTTATGTTAGTTGGGTGCCAGCAAGAATATTGCGAGGAGGGGAAATGCAATATTATCAAAAGCCGGGGCTCCGGACAAGAATATCCTATTTAACGGGTCCGGTGATAGCGATGAGCAATTAGTGATTTTACCATTTTGTAGACTTGTATCTACTTGTGTATTTGAAATAATGTTACAATGCTAAATATAAACTATTTCTACATTTGGCATTGTCGATCCGGGTCCGGCATTCACTGTCTCGAACATTTATTTACTCAACAACACATCGTCATGAGCCTCGAAGTGAGCGAATCCGCGTCCTTGATCAGCGAATTGGAAGAACCATTCGGCCTGGACAGCTATCAGACCATCATTAACACATTGAGCAACTGGGGAATCCGGTTATATGCGGGTGTAAACGGCGGAGGGGTGATTCACCTGCTCAAATACCTCGATCCGCTGGGCCAGGACGTGCCCGAAACGCCCTCATTCCTGACCATCGGCGAATATACTGCCGGGTTCATTCCGTTGGGCTATTACCTCGGCAGCGGCGGGATAGCGGCATCCGTCGCGACTACCGGGGCGGCTACGAAGCTCATCTGCTGCGGGTTAAGTGACGCGAAACTGCATGACATTCCGGTCGTATATATAGTACCGGTCTCGAACGGCAGCACCGTCGGCTTCTCGCCTTTGCAAGATACCACCGAGTATGGCAGCAATATCGTGCAGCAGCTACGTGCAGAACTGCCCGACTCTGTTTTTTTACTGGATAACCCCATGACTTTGAACGAACAGCTCTCGCTGGCCCGATGCCAGCTGCAACGTTCGAAACCCGTCGTGCTCGTTCTGGACAATGAAGGGCTGAGTATTTCTCCGACAGAACCGGACTTCCCCACGGCCCTGCCTGATTATCCCGAACAGGAAGAGCCTGCACCGGACGCCTTCCTGGCCGAAATCCGGAAGGAGACGGAAGGAAAACGTGTCGTAATGTTCGTAGGTGAGGAGATGGCACGTTATCCCCGAGTCAGGGAACTGACCACGCAGCTCAGCAAGACGCTTCATGCGGCTACGATGTGGAGCATTAACGGAGCCAATGCCGTTGACCGGGAAAATCCCTACGGTTATGGCTACATTTCTTTCGGGGGAAATGACAGGGCAATGTCGTTGTATAATGCATTGGGAGAGAACGATGTACTACTGGTGTTCGGTGCGTGCCCTGATGAGTACACGGTCAATTTCAAGAAGATTTCGGCAGCGGCTACCTTTCATTTTACCAATATTCCGCAGGCTTACGGGCTGGTAAACAACAGTTTGCAGCACGTCGTGGAAGGCAGATATTACCAGGTTAATGCCCCGCTGGACGTGTCGCTGCAAACATTCATCGACGCCGCGGCGGAACGGCCGTTTGCCAATACTCCGGCGGAGCCGGCACCGCATTATCTGAATGACCAGCCTTTCGACGAAGCGGAGGCGCATTTTGCCGACATGACCGCGCTGTACCAGCGCCTCGATCGATGGTGGCCGGAACGTTCCATCGGTATCGACGACACGTGCCTGGCTTACAAAGACCGCCAGTACGTAACCCAGCGGCCCAACAACCACATCCGTTTCTACTCACTCTATCGTGGGTCGGCCATGGGCGGCGCTTTTGGCGTGGCCATCGGTGCGAAGCTGGCCGACCCGGGCAGGCAGGTGTTTTTGTTTACCGGGGATGGCTGTTTCCGGCTGTTTTCCGGCTCGCTCGGCGAAGTAAGTAACCTGGGATTGGTGGTATTCCTGCTCAATAATGAAACATTCGGCATAGTGGAGCAGGGGCTGAAAAAGGTTTTACCGGATATAGGACCGGCCTATTACCATTCCACACTCGGCGCCGTCGATTACTGCGCGATTGCGCGTGCAAACAACTGGAATGCGGTACGCCTTGCACCGGACCTGGGCAATCTCGATGATATATTGAGTAAAATAGACCAGGGATTGAGCCGCTCGCTGCTTATTGAAGTCCCCGTTGATCCTAACCAGGTATTAGGCAAAAATCCACGTTTGAAAAATTTATAGCAGCATGATCTCAGAACCCACCACATCATTAATCCGCCAAATAAACGATTGTTTCTACAAGCTGGCCGGTAAACCGTTGTACGCTCCGGGGGCAACGGCTCCGGGAGCCGAGGATGTACACCAATGGCTTCACGAAGAAGCGCCTTACGGCATATTGGCCCACAATACAGCCGCCGACCCGCACTTTATATATGCCAACAACCACGCACTAGCCTCATTTAAATACACTTCTGCTGAAATCCTTTCGGTGCCGTCCCGGCTGAGCGCTTCGGAGCAGGATAGGCCGGAACGACAGAGGATGCTGGAAATCGTGTTGCGCGACGGCATTGTTTACGACTACTCCGGCCCCCGGATCGATAAATACGGCAAGAGTTTCACGATTTACGATGGGGTAGTGTGGCAGCTGCGTAATGCCGACGGTGCGGTATGGGGCCAGGCCGCACTTTTCTGGACAGAAGAAAAGACGCGGCCCGAATGGTTCCGGCCATTGTAACCGCAGCCCGAATCAATACACCGGCTGCACCTTCGCATGGAGCTTTCCCCATTTGTACCGGTGCGTCCAGTAAGCCACTTTCATCGACAAATACCCGATCCCCGCGCCCACCAGCACGTCGCTGATGTAATGCCGGTTGTTGGCCACGCGCAGCAGCCCCACCGACGACGCAACGGTGTACGAAGCGTAGGGCATCCAGGGATAGCGGTCTTTATATTCCTCGTTCAGAAAGGTGGCCGCGGCGAAAGCCTGGGTAGTGTGGCCGGATGGGAACGAGTTGTAAGTACTCCCGTCCGGCCGGAGGGTGTGCGTGGCCGATTTCAGGATGGTAGCGGTGGTGAGGGCCATGGCCTCGCCTTTCACGAGGATGGCGGTGCGGTTAAGCACGTCGGTTTTAGATTTGATACCAAATGCGTCGAGGCCGTAAGCGACTACCAGCGGTGAAAACTGCATGTAATCATCAATATGCGTGTGAAAACGGGGAATGTGCCGGTTTCGGCTTTCGGCAAGTTCGTTTTTAATGGATTCTTCCGAATGTCCGTTAGCCAGCAGGCCGCCGATGATCAGCGATGCGGGTGCGTAAAACTGCTGTAATGTGAGCGGCTTGCGCACGGCCAGGCTGTCCGCGGACGTAAGCGGGCGTGCGAAGGCGCATGCAGAAGAGAATAGCAAAATGAGGAGGAGGCGCATGGTGGCTATTTTAAAATTTAAAGCTATATCCGGCTCGTACGAGCTGGGTTTCGTAATAATCGCGGCTGGTGTAATGGAAACCGTCGCCGTACACGGTTTTGCGGATGACGAGCGTGCCGAAAAGATCCGTGGCGTTGATGAAAATTTCGCCTTTGGGCAGTTGTCGTTTGGCACCGGCATCCACCGAAAAGTGGTAGCCGGTGCGGCCCTGCGGCACAATATCGGGCGCCTGGTAAATGGCTACTACCTGTACTTCGGTCTTTTTACTTTTTAATACAGCGCTCACCTTGACACTGCCCGAGGTAAGCGTTTGTTTGGCGGCGCTGTAAATGGATTTTACAGGGTACAGATTCTCGACGGAGAACGCATTAACCGTATTTTTATAAATATTCCCATTCACATTAACCGAAAGCCACGGTGCCGGATCCTGCTGTAAAACCAGCTCGCCGCCCGCATTGTAGCTCTTGCCGGCATTCTGGAAGATGTTGTAAATCAAAGTGCTGCCGGGCACAATGGTGCCGATCCGCGTGATGGTACCGTTGATCTGCTTGCGGTATAATGCGGCGTAAAGTGAGCCATTGGCCCAGCTGGTTTTATAACCGGCCTCCCACGAACTGGTAAATTGTGGTTTGAGGGCAGGGTTACCGATTTTGATGATCCCGGCGTCGTCGTATTTGGGGAAAATGCGGATATCCACCTCATTAGGCCGGTCGACGCGGCGGTTGTAAAACAGGGAGAGCTTGTTGCGGTCGTCAATTTTATAGGCGAAACGGACGTTTGGAAATGGCTTCGCATAGGTGTAGCCGTCGCTGTGATAGGTAGGGTGGGTCGGATTGACGTCGTAACGGAGGTTGATATACTCAACACGCAATCCGGCTTCGAGCTCGAAATTCCTGTTTTCAAATACATAATTTCCATAAACTGCCGGAATCGTCTCCTTATAATCCGCCCAGCCGCCTGCGAGGCTGTCGATAGGGGAGTTCACCCCTGGGAAAAACTGCATATTCGTAGGAATGAACCGCCTGCGTAGTTTCAAACCGCCTTCGAAACGCCCATACCGCAGCGGGCGGATGTAGTCGGCATTGAAATCAAACACATTTTCGTCCGAAAGCAGCTTGAATGCGTCCTTACCGGTGAAATCGGGCATGATGTTGGTGAAAAAGTACTGCTCGTTTTCGCGGTGGAAGGTGTAATTCAGGCCGATATTGAGCAGGCGGCCAGGCTGGGTATATTTGTGCTGGTAGGATGCGCTGGCGGTCACGGTCGTTTTGAGCTCATCTTCCAGGAACTGCCAGAGCTGGTTCCGCCGGGTCAGATTGGCATTGAAGAAAGGCTCGTCACCCCGGTCGAGGATCTTCTCGCTGCTGAACAGCGCAGAAACCGACAATGCATTACGGTCGTCGAAAGCCCAGTCGGCACCGGTTTTTGCGGTCACCACATTGGTACTGCGGTTGCGCTTGGTTTGCTGGCGGACGGTATCGCCGCTGTCGTAATACCGGTTCACAAACTCGTTCTTGTTCAGCGTCGGCGTGTGCAGGTAATCGCCCTGGAAAAACACATTGACCTTCTTCTTTTTGTAGTTCAGGGCGAGCGAGGGGTTCAGTTTGAGGGTGTTGCGGTACTGCGGACGAATGCCGGGCAGGTTTTCTTTTCGTACCCACAATGCGCCAAGCCCGGCAGCCATGCCTATTTTCCCATTGAAGCCCTCCTGTTTTTCTTTTTTGTAAATAATATTAATGATCCCCGCATTGCCGTTCGCATCGTAGCGGGCAGAGGGGTTGTTGATGATCTCGATCCGCTCGATAGCCGACGCCGGGATATTGTCGAGGCTGGTCTGGCTGCCGAAACCGGTGAGGGCAGTTTGGCGGCCGTCCACCAGGATCGCTACCTTATCGCTGCCGCGCAGGAGTACCTTGCCATCTTCGCCCGCTGTCACGCCCGGCAGGTTTTTCAGCGCCTGCAATACCGATCCGCCGCTCTGGCTCACATTACGGCTGATGTTGAAGGTTTTGCGGTCGAGCTTATCGTCGACGCCCTCGGCTTGCTGGCCTGTCACGGTCACTTCCTGCAAGTTTTGGGTATCCTCGGCCATCCGGAACTCGCCCAGGTCGAGGAAGGGGCTCAATGTGCCCACGGTGATGGACTTTTGCAATGCCTTGTAGCCCAGCGACACGCACTCGAAACGGTAGTTGCCGCTTTTAATGTCGGGCAGGCTGAACCGCCCCTGCTCATTGGTGATCGTACCGGTTACAAATGCGCTGTCTTTCTCAGTTTTGAGCACAATATTGACAAACGGGAGCGCTTGCCCGCTTGTGATGGAAGTAACCTGCCCGGAGAGCGTCACTTTACTCACCTGTGCGCGGAGCTGTGCGACGGTGAAAAAGCAAAAAAGCAGCGTCAGGATTCTTTTGAAGGCCATCCAGAGTATATTTTAAATTATCTGATGGCAAAAATGAAAACGGATTTGGAAGAAATTTGGAATTCAGAAACGAACGGAAAACCGGTGCATATTACTGCTGAAATCATAACTGATCTGCCAGCCGCAGCGCTCGCAGATCTCGCGTGCGATCGCGAGCCCGAGCCCGCTGCCCGCATGCTCGCCTGAGGCCTGCGCAAACCTTCTGAACAGGTTTTCGGCCTGTAATGCAGCCGCGCCGGAGTTCGAAACCGTGAGTATCCCGCCATTTAAGTCCACCAGCACATTGCCGCCCGTTGGCGTGTAGCGCACCGCATTCACAAGCAGGTTGGTCAGCAGGATTTCGGTAAGCACCGGATTGGCTTCCACCGCAAATGGTTCGATGTTTTCAGCATAATGCAATGCATTGTTTTCAAAACGGTCGCTGAACTGCGCGGCGACGGTTGCAAGCATTTCGCCGAGTGCGATCCGTTCCTTTTCCTCAAACTGCGCATGCTCGATTCGCGCCAGGAGGAGCAGGTTCTTATTAATGCGTGAAACGCGGTTGATGGCCTGGTACACTTGCTCGACGATCCGCATTTGCCCCGCGTCCAGCGACTGGCTCTGTAAAAGCATATCCAGCCGCGATTTGACAATGGCCAGCGGCGTCTGCAATTCGTGCGAGGCGTTTTCGGTAAACTCCTTTTGTTGGCGATAGGAGGCCAGGCTGCCCTGCATGAGGTTATCGAGGCTCGCATTCAGGTCGGTAAACTCGGTCACATCCGATGCCGGTAATGGCACGGCTTTGCCGCTTTCGAGGCGGAAAGTGTGCAGGCCGGCAAGGGTATCATAAAATGGCTGCCAGATGCGCAAGGCGGTTTTACGGTTGAGATAAATAAACCCGGCGAGCAGCAGCATGATGAAGAAAATGGTTACGGCGGCAATGGCCAGGATCGTCTCATCTATTTCCTCCATATTCGTTTCGATGAGCACGCGGTACAGCTTGTCGTTCACGCGGATGTCGGTCACCAGGCAGCGGAACTGCTCCCGGTCGTTCATAAAGCTGTCGAACCGGATGACGGTGTACAGGCTGTCGGGCCGGGGAGCAGCGGCCTCGCTGAACGAAAAACCGGGCTGTACCTTGTCGAGCACGGCAATCATATTATCCACCGCGGTGTCGGGCATGCTGAGGTGGGTTAGGCGCTTTTCGAGCTTTTCGCGGATGGCGTAATGGTGCTTGTCGAGCTCGTTTTCCCAGATCCAGTCGATGATCAGGAAATACACCGGAATGCTGATTACCAGCACAGTGAACGCGTATACCACCAGCGGGCGCAGGCTTTGGTCGAGCAGTTTTTTCATCCTTCCCATTTGTAGCCGGTTCCGTAAATTGTTTTCAGATAATTACCATAACCAGCCTCGCTGAGCTTCTTTTTCAGGTTTTTGACATGCGCGTACACGAAGTCGTGGTTGTCGAACATATCGGCAATATCGCCCGATAAGTGCTCGGCCAATGCACTTTTGGCGATCACCCGGTTTTTGTTCCCGATAAAAAACAGCAAAAGGTCGAGTTCCTTTTTCGTGAGTACCACCGGCGTGCCATTCACGGTAACCGTTTTGCTGAGCAGATCGACATTCAATTCGTTTTGTATCACACTGTTATGATTGTCAAAGCTCCTGCGACGGATCACCGAGTAAATGCGCGCGGCCAGTTCTGGCAAATGAAACGGTTTGCCCAGATAATCGTCCGCGCCGGCATGCAGGCCACTGATTTTGGTCTCATAGTCGC
>CAMLNK010000119.1 GCA_946481035.1 uncultured Dyadobacter sp.
CGCCGAAAATTCATTGATGCTCACCGCCGAATCGACGAAGATATTTTTGAACAGTCTTTGCTGGAAACCCGCAGAAAACGATGCGCCCCAGTATTTTGTATTGAAACGCCGGACAACATCGGATGTGCTGCGCTTGGTCATGAAATTGGCTATTTCCAATGCGGTATAAAACCCTGAAAGGTTGTTACCCGATCTTCCACGGCGGATCTGCATGGGTTGTAGAAAGTAGTAGCGGCCTTGCAAGCCGGTCTTGACGAAAAAGCCCCGCATTCCTGCCAGTTCCGTATCGTAGAACTCCGCATTGGCATTGATATCGATGGAAAACGGGCTTGCTCCGAATTTCGCTTCCCGCGCAATCCCCAGTCGCAGCGATCGCTGGCCAAGACCCAGGCTGGCCTCGGGAAACCGCAATTTCCACTGGTTGCGGATCTCTTCATCGCAAAGCAGCACTTCACAGGTTTCGGTGGGCACGGTTCGTTTCCAATCGCCAAATGCAACGCCGACGGTCATTTGCGTGGAAAGAATGAAATTTCGGTTGCTTACCTCCTTGGCCGGGCGGGGGAAATAGGGGTCAAACCCAGTTTTATCTTGATCCAGGTAGTAGGCACCGAGCGAAATGTCGACATGCCCGCGGTTGAAAACCCGGCTTTGAAAGCCAGTCGTCAGTCCGAAGGTGTACGCGTTGGAATTAGTTGGCGAGGTTTTGTCCCAGTTGCCAAAGCGTTTGTCTAAGAGCGCAGCTACATAAGTACCGCTGAAATTATTGGCATTCAACCCCTTTGCGATCCGTTTCCCCATATTATAATACCAACGAGCCTTTGCACCAACCCACCAATCCCGACCCCATTCCTTGGTGAAAGTGTTCATATAAATACCGTCGCCGGTATGGTTGGTCTTTTTGTATAGACTGGCTTCGACAGACAGCTGCGGCAAAAGCTTGTATTCATACCCCAGCACAATACCGATGCCCCGCACATCCGAAGAGGTGTATCCTGCCTTGACTAGATTCTGTGTAGGTACCCGCGTCATAAACACATTGTCGTACCGATCGATAAACTTCTGCCGGACGGTCAATGTGTCGGGTTCTTCGCTGTAAGTCACGCGGAGGGTGTCCTGCGCGGAGGCAGTCAACGATTTCAGCAGGATCAGAAACAGCGGTAAATAGTATTTCATGCAAACAGCGGTCAATGCGGCTCCGTGTTCATGAAAGAGGCGAATTTTACCGGAAATGGTTGTATGACCCATATGAAGCCGTCGTATTTGCGGCGATAATGAGCCATTAATGGTGGTTAAAAGGGTATTTCGCAGCTCGCGGCGAGATTATTTTTCAAAAACCAAAGTCTCCGCGTTCGCGCCCAGCTCTTCCAATGCTTTCAAAATCGACTCCGTGAATGCATCCGGACCGCAGACATAGAAGGGTTGGTCGAAATGCGTGATATATTTTTGCAGGAAATCCTTGTCGATGCGGCCGTGGTAATAACCTGCCGCGTTTTCGCCCGAAATGAGGTTGAAGAAATGGTCGCCGAGGATTTTTTCAAGTTCTTCTTTGAGGATAATGTCGGCGGTGGTGCGGTTGGAGAAGAAAAGCTGGTTTGCCCCAACCTGTCCTTTGGAATACAAATCCCTGAAAATGGCCAAAAATGGCGTAATACCGGCGCCACCCGCCAGGAATACGCCTTCGCCTTTGTATTCGATGGCGCCCCAGGCGTCGCTGATCTCGAAGCTGTCGCCCGGCCGGACGTGCGTCAATGCATTGGTAACGCCGTCGTGGTCGGTGTAGGATTTGATCGTGAATTCGAGCGTTTCCGCCGTGGGCAGCGATGTGAACGTAAACGGCCGCTTTTCTGCCGCCCACTGATCTTTCAGGATCGAGAAGTCCGTCGCCTGGCCGGGCGTGTACGTGAAGCCCGCCGGTTTTTCTACGGTATAGGCATTTACATTATGGGTAACAGGTTTTTTCGCGAGCAGTTTGACAGTGTAATCGGCCATGGCGGTAGGTTTGGGGGACGTTGTGGATACAAACTTTATGCAAAATACGCACTCGCAAGGCCGCTGTCAAGGATGGTTTTTATCGAATTGCATGGTTTTCAGGCAGCGGCTGAAAGTAGCAGGTGTGGTGCCGAGGTAGGTGGCAATGTAATGGTCGGGAATGCGGCGGAACAGCGACGACGGCTGGGCGATATAATGCGCGATGCGCTCTTCCACCGACAAATATTTGAAGACCTTCACCTTATCCGTAAAATTAATGAGGTGTTGTTCCAGAAGCTTCACCGCCAGCTTGCCCATGTAGGCATCTTCTTCGACTAGTTTCCGGTATGAGTCATAGGAAATTGCATAAACGGTGGTGTCTTCCAGGGTTTCCAAAACTTCGTTTGACAGCTTTTGCAATAAAAAGCTTTCCGCAATGCAAACGATATCGCCTTCCGAAACCAGCAGCGAAGTAATATCCTCGGACCCGCGCAGGTAATACGTACGCATGACCCCTTTTTCAATGAAATACAACGATGGACTCACCTGCCCTAAATCAACCAGCACCCGACCTTTCGGAATCATAAACCTTTTTAGGTTTTTCTGAAATTTTTCCCTGATTTCCTCTGAAACCATGAATTTCGAGGCTTCCAATAAATGATATAGCGGTTTTAATTCTTCGGAGAGCTGCATTGTATAATTGAAATGATAAAGAGTGGCGGAAATTGTCGTACGACAATGCAAAATCTTGTCGTACGACAACTGGAAATGATGTCTCCTGACAAGTTATAAAATAATAACAGGGAAGTAATTTGACGAGGACAAAAACTACTCACAATGAACTTCACATTACTTAAAACCATCATTCTATCGAGCCTCATTGGTTCCACAACCATGCGGGCCGATGCGCAGGATAAAGGCAAAAGCGAGTGGAATATCGGTGCCGGGACTATGGCATCGGAGGATGCTGCTGGCGATCTGGCTCTTCTTTGGATCAGTACACTATTTAACAGCCCGAGGGAAGTGAAAGCGACGCGTGTTAGCTGGTCGGTCAGCTATAAGTACCATGTATCTGAGCGATTTGCGATAGGCGGCAGCTCGGTGTACAATCCGACATCGGACAGATGGTTAGAGGATTTTGATTACGACGACGATCGATGGAAAAGCCGCTCCCTGACAACCGCGGCGGAAGCCACATTGTTTTGGCAAAAGGGGAAGGATTTTCAATTCTATGGAATGCTCGGTGCCGCTATTATTGCCAAACGCCGCACGTTTTATGACATGCAGGCGGAGACAAACTTCGGCACTACTTTTCAAGCGACGCCGGTTGGTTTGCGAATGGGGAATAAAGTCGCGGTATTTATGGAGTTGGGTTATGGTTATAAAGGGATTTTTAATGGCGGGTTAAGCCTTCGTTTGTGACTTTTGATTTTGTAAAAAAACGGCGAAAGATTACCGTTAAATTATCGATTGAGCCTATGGTTTCGTAGCGCAGGGAATTAGGCGGGATTTATTATATCTTCGTCAAGGTATTTAGCAGTTACATATTGTTGATGTACCTGTTTTTACACTTGACACGCGACGCTATGAAAATTATTCTGCGATTCTTCGCGCTGGTTGCGCTCATGGTGACCGACCAAATTTCTTTCTCACAAACGCTGGACATTCCATGGCCATCTGGTCCGGGTACGATGACTTCCGCGTCCACCATCGTACTCAGTAATGGGAATTTTGTTATTTCAAACAGGGAATATGATGAAGGAGGAAAATCAGATATAGGGGTAGTATACCTTTTCGATGGCAATACGAAGAAGTTGATCAGTACTTTGAAAGGGTCCACCGCCAATGACCAGGTCGGTGATCGGCTGTTTGCATTGCCTAACGGTAACTTCGTGGTAGTGAGCAGTTATTGGGACAACGGCGCGATAGCCGATGTGGGTGCGGTCACCTGGGTAAATGGGGTTACGGGGCTGAATGGCGTAGTGAGTGCAGCCAATTCATTGATTGGCAACGTTCAGTCGGATGTGGTAGGGACCACCGGTATCACTATTTTACCCGGCGGCAACTACCTTGTAAAAAGCTTTTCGTTGAAGGCACCCGGAAAGATTGCCGTCGGGGCGGTTACCTGGTGCAATGGCAATACCGGGTTGACCGGAAATGTAAATGCCACCAATTCGCTGATCGGTGCGAACCAGGGGGATGCGCTGGGATATCTGGACATTCTGGTTTTGTTAAATGGTAACTACGTGGTGCCATGCCCAAACTGGGACAGCCCTACCAGTCAGGATGTTGGCGCGGTAATCTGGGGTAACGGATCAACGGGCGTCTCCGGCGTGGTCAGCGCAGCGATTGCATTGACGGGCTCCCATACCGGCGACCGCATCGGCGATGGTTACGGATTGACAGGACTTACAAACGGAAATTATGTAGTCAGAAGTCCCGAATGGGATAATGGAAATATTCAAAACGCGGGTGCCGTCACTTTCTGTAATGGTTCAACCGGCCTTACGGGTGTTGTCAGTGCGGTCAATTCACTGGTAGGTACCGAGGCAGAGCATAGCGTTGGCAGTAGCGTTACCGCACTTTTGAATGGTAATTACGTCGTCGGTAGCCGTTCGTGGTCGAATGCCGCGACAGGGGCTTTTGGGGCTGTTACCTGGGGAAATGGCGTAACCGGCATCACAGGAGCAATCACGGAAACGAATTCACTTTACGGATCCCGGCGCAGCGATATCGGGGGTGCTGTTGCATTGTCAAACGGCAACTATGTGGTTGGCAGCCCCATATGGACGCGCGACAGCATCATATACGGTGCGGGTGCGATTACCTGGGCTGATGGAACCACTGGTATTACCGGCCGGATTTCGGCGTCCAATTCGCTGATAGGAAGAGACTCGCTCGACAATATCGGTTTGCGGGGTGTTTTTCCGCTTAGCAATGGCCATTATGTAGTGGCGAGTCCGTTTTGGAGGAACAACGGCAAGCAATCCGTGGGCGCGGTGACCTGGTGCGACGGTTTCACCGGCCGGATCGGAGAGGTGACGAACCAGAATTCATTTGTCGGAGCAAAGGATTTTGACAATGTTGGCAATGTCACGATAACCCCCCTGATCAACGGTAACTACGTCATTCAGAGCTCATTTACGGATATTGACGGAATAGATCGCGCCGGGGCCGTCACCTGGGCCGACGGGTCGAAGGAGTTTGTGGATACATTGAGTGCGTCCAACTCGCTGTTTGGCAGCCATGAGGTAGATCTGATCGGACGGACGGTGAGGCCGCTCGATAATGGGAATTATTTGATTTTGAGTGAGATTTGGGACAATGGAAATATAATGGACGCAGGCGCTGTGACCTGGGCCAGCGGAACAAGCGTGATCGCGGGAGAAATCAATAGCGCTAATTCTCTGGTTGGGACAAAAAACGGCGGCAAGCTGGGGCAATATGGGAGGTTCGAGACGTTGCCTGGGGGTGATTATTTAGTGAAAGCTCCATGGAATAATGTGGGTGCCATTACCTGGGGAAACGGCGCAACGGGCACGGTTGGGGAAGTAAATGACTGCAACAGCTATCTCGGGGCAGGCGATGGCGTGTACAATTCGACGCATGGGTACCTTGTTACGGTAAATTCGGCAGAAAACGTCGTCAGGCTGGTTTACCGCACGGGCGGCCCGCTTTTGGCAATGTCGCAGGACGCAACCGCTGCGGACATCAATTCGGCGCAAACGACATCCTTCATGGGTGGAGCAGGCTGCCGGATTATCGCTACTGTGGCTTCGCAGGGTGCAAATCCTGTCACCGGAAACGTAAATGCGAAAGCCTGGCTCGAAAGCGGTGTTCCCTCTTTCCACGGCGACCCGTTTGTGGCCAGGCATTATGAGATTACCCCCGCGCAAAATGCCGCGAATGCAACCGGGCGTGTCACATTATACTTTTCACAAGGCGAATTTATTGCATTTAATGCTGCTCCCGGCAGCACGCGCGACCTGCCCGTGGATGCAGGTGATGCCATGGGAAAAGCGAACCTTCGCATCGGCAAATATTCCGGCACGAGCAACGATGGCAGCGGCCTGCCCGGCACTTATCCATCCATTGCATCCACGATCATCGACCCGGATGATAATGACATCGTCTGGAACGACACATTCAAGCGCTGGGAAGTTACTTTCGACACCGAGGGTTTTAGTGGTTTTGTAATACAAACAAGTACTGTTCCGTTCCCGGTACGCCTGGTTTCTTTGTCTGCCACCGCAGGGGAAGCAGCGGTGACACTCCATTGGGAAATTGCGGATCCGGTCGGATTCAGCCATTTCGAAATCGAGCGGAGCGCAACCGGAAAGCAGTTTGAATTTGCAGGTAAAAGCATATTTGAGGAAGGGCGGACGCAGTATTCGTTTCAAGATCAAAATGCGTGGCAAAAAGCTTCAAAACATGCCTATTACCGTTTGAAAATGATTGATGCGGACGGCAGTTATGCATTCAGTCGCATTGTGGAGGTGGAGCTGCCGGGGCATGATGCCGTTGAAACAATATATGCCTATCCCAATCCATCGGCTGAGCGGGTAAGGATTCCCGTTAAGAACCTTCAAGGGGAAAAAGGCCTAGCAACGCTGGCGACGGAGGATGGGAAAAAGCTGCTCACCAGCTCAATCAGTGTAAGCAATGGCGAGATTAATCTCGATCTGCGAGGCGTCCATATTCCGTCGGGAATTTGTATTGTGCATATAGAAGTAGGAGGAGTGCAAAAACACTTCCGGTTAATGATTTCCAAATAAGTTCAATATCTGGTGCTTATCATAACGCCGCACGAAAATCATTGGTAGCAGTAATTCGAAAGATAAGCAGGTACCGGAGACTGATTTCGGATTTCAAATGCTGTTTTTCAGCAAATCCGAAATCAGTTTTCCATTGATTGTCAGTCCCTCAATATTGCAGTCCGATATATCGACACCACGCAGGTCGCATCCGACGAACTTGCTCATATGCAGGTCGCAATGCTCGAAAAGCAGCGGGCGCTGCTCCGCATTCGGGTCGTACATCGGGTGGTCGGGCGGGCACATGCCGATATTCTGAAACACCGCTCCGCCCAGCTGCGCCCCTTCGATCTTCAAATCGCTCAGATTGGCATCCGTAATGGATATATTGCTCATATTCACATCGTTGAATGTCGAATCGGACAGCATGACGCGGTTCGCCGTGATGACCGCGCATTCGCTATCGAGCGTAATTTGTTTGATGGTTTCCATGGTGGTTGTTCTTTTTGGGATGAAAACGGATCGCTAATCCGCACCGGAGAAAAGCGAGGTTGCCAATGTAAAAATAGCTGAGCGACAACAGCGGGGAAAGGGTTATTAGCGACGGATTTGATGTGCAATCGGGACAAAATAGCCGCTGTAAATAGACCAAAGGTCGCCGATCCATTCATCAGGGCTGGTTTGAGAAAGTAAATCCTGAACTAACTGGCCGTAATGCACCAGGCGTGACGAATCCGGGGATTCGTTGGTGATAGGTGTGTACATCGTAATTAAAAGGATTGAGGTGGAGCCCTGTCTAAGGTGTCCTTACGCTCACGATGTGTGCGTCCGGGGGACTTTCGCCGCACCCGCACCATAACAGGGCAAATCTTCTAAGCTTTTTCATATTACATCGGATTAAAAGGAATCTAAGATTTTGGACGAATACAAAACTATGGAGCAGGACTTTCCAAAGCGTTTAATTCGATGTTTGAAGTGCAGCTAAAAACTTCCAAACGGCTTATAATCCAGTTTTTAGGGTCACTTTTTAGAGTCCAAATATATTTCAATGGTACTATCCAATTCACTTCCAAACTTATAAATGTCATCAATTGTCTGAATCTCGACTTTCGATTCCTTTTTATCTGAATCAAATATCCCAATGTATTTCTTCGAATTGTTGAGGTAGAGGCGGCAAAGGGGTTTCCTGTTATTGTCATCCAGGAAAATCGCAAAATAAGAGAGTGCATCCCGGTGAGTAATACGGCTGGAAGGTACCTTTTGACGTAATAGTGATCTTACTATGTAAAACCCTTCTAGCTCTTCCTGGGTCGTAACAATTTCTCGCTCCTCTGCATTCACGCTGCCGGAAAGAACGACTGGTGTTGGTTCTTCTTGAATTGGAGAGTCGGGCTTGCTGATAGCCGATTTCAAACGATCGTTAATGGTGTCGTTTATTATGTTGGTGATTGTCCGTTTAACTAAGACACGAAATGCTTCAAGCACTTTGGAGGTTACGACCGACGGATAGACCTGTCTGGCAAAATATTTCACAAACTCATCGTTGGGCTCATGAAATTCCTGATTTACTAACTGTCGGATCTCATTGATGTATTTCAGTTCGCTTGCTGATTGATAAATATTGTCTACATCGAAATATGCCTTGTGAAACTCCTTCAGTTGTTCTATTTGCCCGTCCTTTATTTCTTCAATGTTGAATTCCAAAAATGGCTTTTCGTCCATCTTGTTGGGCTCAACCAAATCGGTGTAGAATCTGAAAATCAATCCATTGGTTAAAATCGAGAACTTTGCTTTCGACACATGGAAATAGCGAAGCAGTTGTCCGTCATGAACGTCCAGTTTTTGTTTCCAATGCTTACATTCCACGAGTATAATTGGAGCACCGTCCCGGAATATTGCATAATCTATTTTTTCACCCTTTTTAATTCCGATATCGCAGATAAATTCCGGAACGACTTCCATTGGATTGAATA
>CAMLNK010000120.1 GCA_946481035.1 uncultured Dyadobacter sp.
GATTTCGTCGAACCTGAAAAGGGTGTCGAAGGACCACTCGATGGCCTCCACCTTCTCCTGTTCAAACAGGGGTAACGACGCTTGTAAAATGTGTACGTCCAGATTGCACGCGATCGATGAATAGATTTCAGCCATGGATACGCACGCTCAACCCATTCCACAAGCCGGGCAGTTGTCCCAGGTTTTGGTTTTACTTGTTTTTTCGCCATTCGGTCCCACGGCGTTGTCGGTGCAGGCAGTGGCAAGCGCAGCAACGGTAACCGCAACGGCCACAGCTTGTAATACTGATTTTGAGATTTTCATGACGCTATATTTTAAGGTGAATCGGATGTATGACGAAGATGTAATTCAAATGCATTTGGTTGTAACCGCATTGAACTAAATTTCCTCAAAACAAAGGCCACCGGAAGCAGCTGTCACTTTCCCATCACAGGCTTAATCGGCGTAATGGCCTGACGTACCATCTTGGGTAAAACCGGGCTTGCATAAAAAGCATTGAACCGATCGTCCCTGGCTCGTCCGTCAGGCTGAATGTGTGCCAGAAAGAAGCCGTAAAGATCGTGCGTGCGGTCAATCCACGGATAAGCCCCGGCCCAGCCCGGGCTCGTAATCAGCGTGGGCGTTCCCTTTCCGTCCACCTCCGCACGCCATTCTCCAAGTCCGTAGATATCGGCCCTGTCGTTCCCATAAGCCGTCCGAACGTACGCTTCGCTGCCTGTGGATGCATTTCCCAATTGATTGGCCTGCATATACCTGACAGCCCTTTTTGACAGAATCCGCCTGCCATCATATACCCCTTCATGAAAAATCATATCCAGAAAATGGAGATAATCGGCCATGGTGCTGCGCGCGCCGCCTCCCAGCATCGGGTTGTGGCCGCCGGTTGAGTCGACAGGCGTGAAATAGCTATGCGTCATCCCCAACGGCTGGGCGATCTCTTCCCGGAATAATGTAGCCCAATCTTTGCCGGAACCAAGTTCGGCCATTCGGCCAGCCACCTGCATGGCCAGGCCTCCGTATGAAAATTGCGTACCGGGCACGGCGACGGCCGGTAACGGTTTGATGTGGATAATTGACTCGGCCAAGGTCTGGTAATCATCCGGACGATTGCCCTTAGGCTGATAATCGGGATACCCTGCCGTATGTGAGAGAAGTTGCCTGAGTGTTGCCTGCCCTTTCATGTCCGTCCAGTCGGGCAGCCATTTCACGACCTTGTCGTTCCAATTCAGCTTCCCTTGTTCGACCAGTGCCGCAATGACCGCAGCAGCCAGCCATTTTCCGGCAGAAGCAATATAAACCTGCGTCTGAGGGGTAAAAGAGCCATAATAATGTTCGAAAATTGGCTCGCCGCCTTTAACGACAACCAGCGACGCACCTTTGTAATACCCTTTGTCGACCCATTGCCGGATCTGCTGATCCACAGGAGCAAATCCGTAGGGCGACTGCGTTGGCGTCAGCCAAATAGCCTGGCCGCCCCGCGGCAGCAGTTTCACATCCAGCTCTTCGCCCGCCTTCACGGTCTGAATCCTGACGCCGACGTGCGTTTTGCCGGGCGAGGTTGGGTCGTCGAAATAAATGTGGGCATCGTATGTTTTGCCCTTCGGCAGAAAATCAAGCGGAAGTTTCACGGAACGGCCATCATTATTGGTGATGGTGCCTACAAACCAGTCATTTCCGCTTCGCCGGGCGATCGTAACATATTCTCCAATTGCGTCGTGGATTACCCGGGTGTCGTCCCAAACGGTCGGTACCTTCGCGAAAAATTCTATCTCAGGCTCGTCTTCATACTGAGCCGGCTTGTCATACCAGAAAACCGATTGCAGCGGACTATACGAAATCACGTTCATCGCCAACTGATGCGCGTGGGTGTTTTTCAGCCGCTTGTCGTAGTAACAAATGGTATAATCGCCGGCACCGGCCAGGTAGCGCGTAAACGGGAGCACGGTATTATGCGTGGCGTCGGGAAATTCCTCATTGCCGCGAATGCCTTCCTGCGTCAATACATTGGGGTAGGTACGGCTGGTGCCAGTGGGACGATATTCGTCATGAATATTCACTAACAAATTGTTTTCTAGCGCCTTGCGCTTTGCTTCGGTCAGCCACGCCGTCCAGCGGTGCGATCCTACCTCGACAAAGCCAAACTTCACGCCCTTTACCCCCCATTGCTTGTAAAGCGGGAAAATGTCGTCAAGCTGTTTGTAAAGCGCTTGAAGATTCACGTACAAAAACACGCCCACGTTCTTTGAATTCCCATATGCAATGACTTTGGGCATATCAATAGGCGCAACAACCTTCCCGGCATCGGATTTAAAGGAAAATGCCGGGCCATACCATTTCCAGTCGAAGAGAATATATTGCAGATTATGAGCGGCCGCAAAATCAATGCAGGCAATCGCTCCTTCCGTCGTCAGGGTCATTTCCCGCAAAATCTTTCCGGGTTTGATCCATTCGGTGTCCTTCACTGTTGCCGGCGGATTGAGGTTTAGCATGATATCATTCTGTTCAAGCAACTGGCCGGGACGCCGGGCAACCATTACGACGCGCCAGGGAGTTCCGGCATCGGACATCAGATCCACGCTCTCATACATGCTTGTTACCACCGTGCCGGGCTTGGAAGGCGAGAGTTTGAATTTGGTCATCGCGTAATCGGTCAGCTCCGCTTCGGCCAAACTGGCAAAAAGGCCGTTGGGTAACGACAGGGTTAGCGGGCGTTCCGAGCTTTCAGGCCAGCCGGATAATGGTAATGCCGAATACGGTCCTTGCGCCCAGGCCGCATACCAGGCTTTGGTCTCCGCCGGAAGCGTAAACTCACTATTTTCGGCTGCCACACGGTAATACATGCCGCCGGGATGCTCGGGAAAATAGTATCGAAACGCCACACCGGCATTGTAAACCCGAAATATCATATGTAAACCGTAGTCCGGGCTCCCGGCTTTTTCAAATCCGATATCGATTTGATTGTATTGATCCGGGATAGTGCTTAGCTCGGAGTACTCCGGTTTCCAGGTCGTATCCTTGGCTGTCTTTTCGACGCTTTTGAGGATTAAATCGTCACACCAGTCGACACCGAAAGTTCCTGGCTGGCTGGTCACCTTATGTGCCATCGCATTTTCAAAAACATGGTTATCAACCTGAACGCCTAATCCCGATTCGAGTATCACCGGTTTGTTCAGGTAATCGACGCGATAGGTCATCTGCCGCCGGGTTTCGCCGGGTTTTCGCGGGGTTATTTCCTTGTGTGTAAATATCACTTTCAGTTTTCCATCGGGCGACTCAATTTTAATCTCCGGCGATGGGTTAGCGGTCGTTTGACCGTACGCTTGGTTTACAAATAGTCCTAACAGAAAAAGGATAACAAGACGGGACATAGGAATGCTGTTAAGGGTGGTGTTGCAGGTTCGTCTCCCGCAACACCACCCGAATTCTGATACTTTTTTAACCCAGGGGAAAATAAATTACTGCTTTATCAACTTAACAGCCATCACTTTTTCCGCTGTTGCCATGCGAAGCAGGTATATTCCGGCCGGATGACCGCCCAGCTTCACGGTATGGTGTTCCAGGTTTGACCGGATCGGCAAATCCTGTTCGATCAACTGCCGGCCGCTGATGTCCGTAATTGTTACGCGAACGCGCTGCCCGCCCGCTCCGCGGATTTCGGCCACTGCCTGATCGCCGACAAATGGATTGCCCAGAATTCTCACCTGAAAACTGCCGGATTCCTCGCCGGCAACCTCCGCGGCCAACCGGGCTCCCGCGCCTGTCGGTTCTGTTCCATAAATCAGGACTCCCTTGTAATACAGCCCGATATGGGTGTTTTCGGTAAACGCTCCGGTCGGTTTGTAGGAATAATCGTTGGTGTGATTAAAAGCCGACCAATCCGATTTGGCAATGCGGTACTGGATATTTCCACTACCGGCAGCCGGATACAAGGTTCCCGCAGCCGAATTGATGCCTAATTCCAGATAAGTATCCGCGCCGGTCAATGCAGGGGCGACTGTAACGAACTGTCCGCTGACATTAGCGATGTTAAGTTTAGCATAATCAATATAATAGTTCAGATTAGCTGTACTTTCCCTCGTGAACCAGTAGCGAACTTTAATATCCTCATAATTCACGGGTACATTACCTTCATTATTAATTTTCAGATAGGTGCTGATCGTGTTGGAACTCACTGTCGAGCTTTTGTTTTCTGAATAAACTTTCAGCGCCAAAACCGGTGCAGCCACTGCTGGTTCCGTACCCCAAACCAGCATGCCATTGCGGTAAAGGGTGACATGGTCATTCAGCTGATAACTCGTGGTGGTACTGTACGAATAATCATTGGCCTCGTTCAGCACAGCCCAGTCGGTATTGGCCAGCCTCGACCGGATTTCTCCCGAATTGCCGCCCGCCGTCAAATTACCCGCGGAAGCATCAAAACTGTATTCGATATATCCATAGGCACCATTGCGCGGCTGGGCGAGCGCCACGTAATTCATTTTCACTTTGGCGCTGCCCAACTGTGCATAATCAATCCAGGTGCTGATGCCCGCGTAATTCTCGGCCGTCAGCCAGTACCGGGCGGTAAGTTCATTGTAGGCCACCGCTACCGAATCGTTGTTGATGATTTTGAGATTAGGTTTGATCACATTATTGGCAGGCTGCGCCGAATCCGCATTCTGATATTGTACTTTCAGTTGAAACGGACTCACCGTCAGGGTCTGACTGACAGAAGCTGCCGGGTAATAATGGTCGTTGCCGGTTTGGGCGGCTGTAATGGTTGCAGTACCCGCTCCCGTTATATGCAGCTTGCCGTCGACGATCGTCGCTACCGTCGTATCCGAGCTGGTATAGCTTACAGCCAACGCCGATGAGGCCGTTGCGCCCGGAATGAAATCAGCATCTCCAAGCAATTTTTTGGCCAAAGCATTGAATGTAATCGTCTGATTCCGCTTGATCACCAACACCAGCGTATCCGCATCCGCACCCCAGGCATTACCCGCTCCCAGGATGACGGGAAATGTGCCGGTTGCGGTTGAGACACCTGAAATAATGCCGGTACAGGTATTAATGCTCAAACCATCGGGCAAACCGGCGGCGCTGAAATGGTCCGGCCTGTTGGTCGCTTCGATAGTATAGCGAAAGGTTGCGCCGAACAGGGTATTCTGAGCAGCGGTGTTGCTCACAATCACAGGCGCGATGGCTTTCACCCCCCAGAATTCAACTTCCGCCACATTGCCGAAGCCGTTGGACGGCGACAAATAACGCACATAGCGGTATGGGGTGGAATTGTTGATAATCTGTTCGGTAAGCACTCCCACAGCCGGCTGAGCTGTAACGGTAAACAGCGTTACGGCATTGCTAAAATCGGCAGTGTTGGCCCCCTGAAAAACACCGCCGACCATTCGTACGGGGAAATTGGCGCGCGGCGCATAGCGTACGCGGGTGATCACGCTGAGGCCGTCGGCTCCAAGGTCATAACCCACCCAGCCACTGCCTTGCGGGGCATCGAAGAAAGTATCGAGGCTACCATCTACGGCGGCAGCTTTGGTAGTAGTGGCCACATTACCAAATGAGCCGGTTGTACCGATGAGTGTGCCGCCGCTCAACTTGCCTCCCAGCGAAAGCCCTGCGGGAGAAGTATCGGCGCCCTCTCCGATATTGTTGATCGCCGACACCTTATAAAAATAAGTGTTACAATTCGCTGCCGCCGTATCGGCATAGCTGAGCGCGGTCACATTCGCGATCACCGTATAAGGCCCGCCAACTGCAACAGCCCGCTTCACATTGTAGCTGTTTGCACCTACGGGAGCAGCCCAGTTCAATGTTACCAGGTTATTTCCGCCGGTAACCGACAATGGCGCAGGAGCCGACGGGGGCGTGGAAAGGATGATCAGGTTGGAAATTTCAGAAGCGCTCAATGCACGGCTGTAAATCTGAAACTCATCTATTTTACCTGCCAAAAGCGGGTCGGGCCATTGTGACTTACCGATCCAGTTCTGGGTTGTGTTCGCTAAACTGGAAGGTTTGAGGAGCAAACCGGTATTTCGGCCGACCTCCACGCCATTTACATACAATATCCCCACTGTGCCGGATTGCGTCATCGCAATGTGCGTCCACGCGCCGGTAGGGATCACCGAGCTGGTCGTTATTTGCTGCTCGCCCGAACCGGTCGTAATCGAGTAGCGCAATGTTCCGTTAGCGCCGTTTCTGGGCGTCAGGAACATATAGTTTGTTGTTCCCGAGCCAAAATCGAAAATACGTGCCCAGTTCGCGGAAGCGTCCAGCTTCACCCAGGTTGCTACGCTGAAATCGTTCAGTGAATTGACCAGTCCAACCGGAAGCGTGACATAACCATTAGCAGTACCATTCAGGCTGACGGCATTGTTGACAACACCCGGCACCAAAGTCGCGCCGGAAGCGAGCATGCCATTTCGGGCGCTCCACGAATCGGTCGCCGTGGTGCCGCCGGTTTCATCGAATTTATAATAATTGGCCTTGCCAGGTACCGCACTGACCTGCGCTGAATTAGCCGACTCCCCTATCGCATTTACCGCCGAAACAACATAATAATAGGTAGTAGACTCTGTCAATGGGGTGTCAACGAAGCCGGTCGTGGACGGACTGGCGATGGTCGTATAGGGCCCGCCGCTTGCCGTAGCCCTTTTTACATTATAAGTGGTGGCGCTCAAACTGGCTGTCCACGACAGGTTAATCTGGCTGGCAGACGCAGAGACGGCTGTCACACCCGCAGGAACAGGCGCCAGCGCAAGTACCGGAGTGGCATTTACCTCCGCAGAGTTGGGACTTTCCCCCGTAAAATTCGTAGCCGCAACGACATAATAGTAGCTGGTACCATTTGAAAGCCCCGTATCGACGTAATTCAATGCGGTAAGACCGGTCGCAACGGTGGTATAAGGTCCTCCGCTAACCGTCGCACGCTTTAAAGTGTAGCTGGCGGCGCCGTTTACTGCATTCCAGTTCAGCGTCACTTGCGTATTACCAGGCTGGGCCGTCAGACCTGTCGGGCCCGGAAGCACGGTGCTGTCTCCTCCCGCCAGGGTTACATTATCAAAAGTAGAGTTGGCCAATGCTCCCGTAGTACTGCCTGAACATGAGGCAAATCCGACATAATAGGTATTGCCCATTGCCACAGTACTCGATCCGATCGTAAACCAGGTTTCGCCATCGGAAGACTGGTAGGCTGTGAAAGTATTCCCTGAGCGTTGTATCCTGAACCAGGCCGGAATCCAGGTATAATCGTTGGCGCCTACCCAGCTCATAGCGCCCGCCGTAGCCGACCGTGTTCCCACACCCGCCTGCCGCCAGCCTGCATCGCCCAGCTTCATCACGACCGCCTTTGCGTCGGGAGCGAGTGATTCGCGGAACATAATGCCCGTTTTGCTCAATGTTCCGCCGACTGCCGACAGCCTGGTTGTCATGGTGAAGTCGCCGGTCACAATTCCGTAAGTATATCCAAATGAGTCGGAAGTGCCGCCGATACCCGTTCCCGAGCCGCTGACCACATATGTTCCTCCCGAAACATTGGCGTAGCTGGCGCTGCCCGCCGCGCTTGCTGCGCCGATATCCTGCCTTGCCCAACCGTTCGGTAATGCGCCCGTCGCCATCGGTGTGGCACTGGTTTCTGTGGAAGTACTGCTGGTACCCGACTGGTTGTTGGCAGAGATCACATAATAGTAGGTTGTGCCATTCACCGCAGTCCCGTCCGTGTATTGCGGATAGGTATTCTCGGTCCAGGAGGCAATGGACGTATAAGGCCCGCCGCTCGTGGTGGACCGCAAAATGTTATATCCCGTGGTGGTAGCATCACCGGCGGGTGTCCATTTCAGGAATACCCGGCCCACGCCGGCCGTCGCGCTCAGGCCTGCGGGTACGGGAGGAGCGGGCGAAGGCGGGTAAGGTGAAGCAGCGGCTGTTTGGGTAAATGCCAATGTACCATATCCGAAGTGATCGGCACTTCCGCGTTCGGGCCTTACCAATTGAGCCATTGCCTTCACATTCGGTGCGCTCAGACCTTTGCGAACCACATAATGGTTGTAGATCATCTCCCATACGGGGCGGTCGTCCAATCGGCCCATGCCGTTGATAGAAACCCAAAGCTGATTTGCGTTCTGGCAATTGTTGTAAGCAGTGTAAGGAACCGGCAGCGACAAATTGGTGCGCGCCACATATTCCGCACCGGCCAGCAGGCGGTTATTGTCGTAGCCGTATAAGTCGAGGCCCTGGTTCCAGGCTATCTGGCAGACAGACGCCAGCATTCCGACCGCCAGCTGCGCATGTTCCTGATCGCGACCGCTTTCCTGCCATTGCCCGAGGTTGCCCGGGTGTATATAGGGAATGGTATTCATGATACTGCCCATGCCGGGACCATTCTTGAAATACTCCACTGCCTCATCGTATTTGGCCTGATCGTCGCAGAGCACCCCCATCGCAATAAGGGCCCCAATGTTGCTGATGTCCCAATTGGACCAGTAATTACTGATACAGGAACCATTATGGTTTGTAAGAAAATCATGGGCTACCGGATAAAAATAGGTAACCATCATATTTTTAAACCGGGAAAAATCCGCCGGTGCCCATCCCGGATATACGCGCAGCAATTCGGCCGCCATTCCAAAATCAAAAATTGGGATACCGCTCAAACCCGGAATGTCGGTACCGGCTGGAACC
>CAMLNK010000121.1 GCA_946481035.1 uncultured Dyadobacter sp.
TATCGCGCTTGTATTCGGCCAGTTTCTCAACCAGGGCCATGCGGTTTGCCAGCGTTTCGAGCAATTCGCGGTCGAGGTTATCGATTTTGCCACGGATAATTTCCAGTTGTGACGCGTAGTCGCTGCCATAAGATTCTTTACGAACATGCAGGTCGTGCAGCATTTGTCCTAATGCAGCAGGAGTCAGCTGTTGTGCAGCATCGGACCATGCCTTATCCGGATCGCGGTGCGATTCGATGATCAGACCATCGTAATGCAAGTCAAGCGCACGCTGAGCGATTTCGTAAAGGTATGCACGCTTTCCAGCCATGTGGCTAGGGTCACCGATAACAGGCAACTGAGGGAAAATCGTTTTCAGTTCGATCGCGATGTTCCACATTGGGGAGTTACGGAATTTGTGCTCCTGTGCGTTAGAGAAACCGCGGTGGATCGCACCGAGTTTTTTCACGCCGGCCTGGTTCAGACGTTCCAGGGCTCCCACCCACAGTTGCAGGTCGGGGTTGACAGGGTTTTTAACCAAAACAGGTACATCAATTCCTTTCAGGGCGTCTGCAAGTTCCTGTACGTTGAATGGGTTCACGGTTGTACGTGCACCAACCCAAAGGATATCAACGCCGTATTTCAATGCCAGTTCGATATGCTGAGGCGTAGCAACTTCCACAGCCACAGGCAGGCCCGTTTGCTGTTTCACCGCTTGCAACCATGGCAAAGCTGCCTCTCCCATGCCTTCAAAGCTGCCTGGACGAGTTCTCGGTTTCCACACCCCTGCACGGATCACGTGCGCAAATCCTTCCTCTTTGATCTGGGTTGCGGTTTCTAACATTTGTTCCTCGGTCTCTGCGCTGCAAGGCCCGGCGATTACCAAAGGCTTTCCTTCGGTATTGATCCAACTGCTGAGCGGTAGGATATCTAAAGAAGCATTCATACTCAAAAACTTGTCCTTAATAAAAAATTGATAATTGTAATATTTTGATCCGGTATTATGCGTATTTCTTCGAATGCCCGTACATTTGACCCCATAAAAGTCAATCAACTTCTTAATGCGTATTACTTTCTTCCTGTGGTTAGATAATGAATTGTTAAACAGTTACTCAGGAAAAACGTACATCAAAAATGGCATATCCGTCACCAAACGACCAAATACCTGTATTTTTTGAAGATACTTCCGTTGCCTTTGCATCCAAATCAGACGCTAAACTAAGGAAGACATACTGGTTATTCAGCCTTATGAATCAGGCTCGAGTCGTAAATTTAGGCACTTTTTTTATAAAGCTCGCGCTAAAACTTAACTTACCTATAAAAAATCTCATCCGGGTCACGATTTTTGAACAATTCTGTGGCGGTGAGACGATTAACGACTGCGATGCGACGATCGCCTCCCTGCGCCAGTCGGGCATTGGAACAATACTGGATTATTCCGTTGAAGGCGAAGATAAAGAAGCCAGTTTCGACGCAACAGCGGCCGAAATCCTCAAAACGATCGACAAGGCGACTGGCTCGGATACCATTCCTTTTTCTGTATTCAAGATTACCGGCGTAGCGTCGTCGGACCTGCTCGAAAAGGTGCAAAAGAAAGATCAGCTCTCGGAAGAAGAATCCGCAGCCTTCGAGCGAGCGCGCCAGCGGGTGCAACGCTTGTGCGCACACGCGTACGAGCATAATGTGAGGATATTCATCGACGCCGAAGAAAGCTGGATCCAGGGTGTGATCGACGACCTGGCCTATGAAATGATGCAGCAGTTCAACCGCGAGCGCCCGATCGTTTACAATACCTACCAGCTCTACCGCCACGAGACGCTCGAAGCATTGAAGACCGCGTTCCTCGACGCGCGCCAGAAGGGCTACTATGTCGGCGGCAAGCTCGTACGCGGCGCTTACATGGAAAAGGAACGGTTGCGCGCACGTGAACAGGAGTATTTCAACCCTATTCACACGTCGAAAGAAGCCACCGATGATGATTACAACCACGCGATCGATTTCTGCCTCGACCGCATCGAGCACATTTCGATCTGCCTCGGAACGCACAATGAATACAGCTCCCAGTATTGTGCCCTCAAAATGCAGAAGCTCGGCATCGAACGCAACGACGACCGGATCTGGTTCGCGCAGCTGCTTGGCATGAGCGATAATATCTCCTTCAACCTGGCTAAGGCCGGCTATAATGTGGCCAAATATGTCCCTTACGGGCCTATCGATGCGGTACTGCCGTATCTGATCCGCCGCGCCGAGGAAAACACTTCCATCGCAGGCCAGAGCAGCCGTGAGTTTTTGTTAGTTAAAAGTGAATTGAAGAGAAGAGGAATCGGTTCTTTATAAGTAAGTTATTACTTTCGCATTCCCAAATTTGTCAATTGTATTAAAAACCGAATGAACCAATCCAAAAATCCAACCCCTTACCTACTTCTCAGCGTACTCCTTATCGGGATTGATCAGGCTTCCAAATTGCTGGTTCATCAATACATGCAACCCGGTTTTTCAGGACAGATCGCGCTGATCGGGGATTGGTTGAAATTGCATTATGTACTGAACCCCGGCATGGCCTTCGGCATGCAGCTCGGGCACGAATACGGTAAATTGTTCCTGACATTGTTCCGCCTCGTGGCCATGGTCGCGATCGGCGGCTATATGATCCACCTGGCACGCGCAGGCGCCTCCAAAGGCCTCCTTTGGGCGCTGGCTATGATCCTCGCCGGAGCGGTAGGTAATGTCATCGACAGTACTTTCTACGGCGTGCTGCTCGGCAATGCGCCTTACGGCTCCCCTACCCCATGGTTTCATGGCCAGGTGATCGACATGATCTTCGTCGATTTCTGGGAAGGTTTTATTCCCGACTGGGTACCGGTGTGGGGCGGGCAGTATTATTCCACGCCGATCTTTAATATTGCCGATTCCTGCATTTTCCTCGGTGTTTGCAGCATTCTGATATTCCAGGGAAGTTTCCACGCCCATGGGCCCGAAGATGGGGAAAAGGAGGAAAGGGAGGATGGAGAAAGGGAGGAAGGGAGTGATGCTTTGCGAGGCTCTTCTTCAACGGAAATTACGGCGACTGAAACTGATCCGCGAAATGATATTCCGACACCTACCTCGACAGAGGAGGAAGAGGATGAAAATAAAAAAGAGAGCATTTAGCTCTCTTTTTTTGTAGGTATACTTTCGGATCAGTTCTCGTCTTTGGTGTAGGGGACGAAATCTTTGAATGTCTTTTTAATCGCTGCGTCTGTGCCTTCCTTCTTGTTTTCCCAGTTAGCGTCGAGCTCCAATGCTACGAGGCCGCTGAGGTTCATGAGTGTTTTAAATTCATCGAGCTTTCTGATGAAGTCAGGCTGCCGGCGGGCCGATTTCTGGCCCCATTCGCGTGCAAATACATCGCCCTTGTTCTGCAATTCATTTTTCTTCTGCATTACATAGTTGAAACGGTCGAGCAAGCCGTTTACCGACTTTCCGATTACTTCCGTCGCTTCCAATGTACCAACGGTAGCTACTGTTGTACCACCAATCGTCGTGATATATCCGCGGGCTTCCGGTTCCTTGGCAATTACCGGAGCAAGGCCCGTTGTGGCACCGAGCGAAGCATTTAGCAAAGATCTGCTGCGTTTACCCTTTTTAGCACGGGTATAGGCCTTTTTCAGCTGCTGCTCCTTCTCTGTCATCTGCTCGATAAGGCCCCACGCATTCACGAGTGCGCCCCGGTACAGGTTATACACGTACGTATCGCGCAAGCTCTCGTCGATCGTGTTTTTAATCACAAACTTCACTGTACGCTCTTTTTTATTCTGGGCCTTATCCAGTACGTAAAAAGTGATGTTGAACGCCAGCGTATCGAATGGATCTTTCACAAAGTCATAACCCGGCTCCCAGATGAACTCATAGCTGGTCGGCGTGTTTTTCACCAATGCGCTTTGTGGTACCTTTTTGTTTTCCGAGATGAAATTGAAAGCAGTAATGTCATCTTCTCCATTCGGGTCGGAAAGCGTGAAGCGCAGGTTAATGCGGTTGTTTTCGGCGCTGCGGATCACAGACTGCTGCGGGATAATGGTAAAATCAGGTGCGAGGTCCATCTGCGTGATGTCGAGTTTCAGACGTCCTTTTGTACGCGCCTTGGAGGGTTGGTCTTCGACGTAAAACTCCATGTAACGTGCTCCCTTTTTGAGAATGCCGAACTGCGTCACCGATGGGTCCCAGGTAATCTCCCCCGCGGCCGACAATTTCATTCCCTCAGGCATTTCTTCCAGAATGGGTACGAACACGATCGGGTCACCGTCGGGGTCCCGCACCGCGCCCATATCGATCTTGTAAACGTTCTGGGTTTTGTACTGCACATAGAATGGTTGCAGCTCATCGACCTGCGGTGGCCGGTTCACGTGGTTTACTTTGAAGACGATTTCCCGTGACGCATTTTCGCCGGCGCTATTTTGTGCTTCAAATACTACGGGGAATGACTTGGTGGTGTTAATGCGGTCGGCGATATCGAAGCCGGGCGTCCACACGAAATGACCGGTAGAGTCGAACTTCATATCCTTTATCAGGCCGCTCGCCACCGAATACCTTAACGAATCGCTCTTCCCTCCCTTGGCCTGCAAATGAAAATTGATCTCTTTCCCTTCATACAGTACATTCCATTCCGCTTCCGCCGGGAAAACAAGTTGCAAGGGGCTCGTTGAGGTATTATTCTTCATATTATCCTGCCCCTGTGCCCTCAGTACTACAAAAACGGGTATCAGAAGTATCAGTATTTTATGAATTTTTCTTGTTAGCATAACATCAAAAATATAATTAATTCCATGGGTGACAGAATACTTTGATCTTAACGCAAAACTAGTAAATCCTGTATAGAATGCCCTGCGATTAGTTGCAAAAATGAAATCCGCAAAAGCATGTGTCCGCGGATTAAATCAGTTTGTACTTTTCAAATACGGCCTTCCGGACGGGTTTATGAATAAAGCAAGTCAAGTATTTACGAATGCCCAAAGCAAAAACCGGAACGCAATCCTTTTTAAGACTGCGCTCCGGTTTTTAAAGTTCAATATTTACCTTATTATTTTTTCTTCGGGGTTGTTGCCGGAGTGGTAGCAGGCGTTGTTGCCGGTTTGGTAGCAGGCTTAACAGCAGGGGTTGTTGCTGCCGGTGCCGCTGCTTCTACTTTGTCAGGATCAACTCCCAATTTGCGAAGAATCAGATTGGTTGCATTGTTTTCTTCAGACGCTGCGAACAGAATGATAGGTGTTGTTCCTGCACCTGCATCCATGTTCAGGATGTACAGGAAGCCGCTTTCCTTACCTACTTCCTGGATCGCGTTGTTCACTTTCGTCAGGATCGGTTCGAGCAACTGCTGTTGTTTCGTTTGCAGGGAAGTCTGCGCGTTGTTACGCATTTCTTCGATGCGGGTTGAAAGGTTTTGAAGTTCTTTCTCTTTATCAGCGCGGATCACGTCGGTCATGTTCGCACCGTTTTTCTGATATGCCTCGTATTTCTCCTGAGCCTCTTTGTAAGTCTCCCCGATCGCTTTGTCCAACTGCGCTTTGGTAACTTCCAGCTGGTTTTGCATCACTTTCGCTTCCGGCAATTTGCCGATTATATAGTCGACATTCGTGTAACCTATTTTAGTAGGCCCGCCTGCCGGGGTAGTCTGGGCTAAGAGAGGGGTGGTGATTATGGTCATCACGACCAGAATAGCCATCAGTTTTTGTTTCATTGCTTTGTTACTTATTTAAGTTTACTGTTTGTACTTTTTTGTTTTGGTGAGTTCTTCGCAGGTGCGGCAGGCTGCTGCTGGGCCGGTTCTTCCGGTTTGGCAGTTTTATCATTAGTGCCGGTTTTATCATTGCCTCCCGCTTTGTTGGCTTTCGGGTCTATCCCGAGCTCTTCCATCACATAGTCCGAATAATCGTGTTTCGGATTGGTGTAGAGCATACCGATGTCGCTGGATTTATCGAACATAAAATCGAGCCGTCGCTGGCTGCAAACTTTGGTCACCGCGCGTTGTACTTTTTCCAGTACCGGCTTCATCAGCTCCTTTTTCTTCTGGAACATCAAGCCCTCTACCCCGAATATCTTGCTGTTATATTCCCCGGCTTCAAGTTCCTTCTCCTTTATCTCACCCTGCCTCTTCCGTTTCAGGTCGTCCGTCAGCAAGATCTCCTCTGCCATGTAAGCACGCTGCATGCGATCGATCTCGGCAAATTTATCGGAGATTTCCTTCGCCCACTTGTCGGAGAATTTCTTCATCTCCGCCTGTGCTGCCTGGTACTCGGGCATTTTACTGGTGATGAATTCCATGTCCGTATACCCGATTTTCTGAGCATATAGTGCTGAACTGCATAGAATTGACAAAACTAGTAAAATAAAGATGTTCTTCATGCCAAGCTGCTAATATAATTTGCAAACCTCTTAACGAATACCCCCGTCAGATTATTATCTGATTTGCTGGCCGATTGTAAAGTGAAACTGCGGCCCGCTGCGGGTGTTCTGTCCCTGGATTTTGTCGAATCCGTAACCCCAGTCGATACCCAGCAAACCGAACGCAGGCATGAAAATCCGTGCACCCACACCCGCCGAACGTTTCAGATCGAACGGGTTGAACTCACTATAACTACCCCAGTTGTTACCACCTTCGGCAAAACCGAGAATGAAGATCGTCGCTTGCGGGTTGAGTGAAACCGGGTAGCGAAGTTCCATCACATATTTGTTATAAACAATACCTCCACCCGACGCAGGATAACCGTTAGCAGCCAGTGGTCCAACCTTCTGATCCTGGTAACCACGAAGACCGATAATATCCTGGTCCGCGAGCGAGAATGTACCCTGACCTGCCAGACCGGATCCGCCCAGAATGAAGCGTCCGAACGGGCTGTATCCAACCTTGTTTCCGTACGCGCCCAGGAAACCCATGTGCGCGCGGGTGCTCATCACAAGTTTACCCACGATGGTCGCATAATAGCTCGCATCGAACATCCATTTGTGGTATTCAACCCAGCGGTAAGTATCGGTTTTGTCGGAGAATGCTTTCTTGCGGAACACCGAGTAAGGAGGTGTAAAGGTCGCGCTCAAAGAGATATTGCTACCGCTTCTCGGGAATTGGAAGTCACTCAATGTGTTCCGCGAGATGGTGGTATTGAACGAAATGTTGTTTGACACACCCTTGCTGTAACCGATGCGGAAAATGTCAAGGCTGTCGAGGCGGTAGCGCTGGTAAGACAGCGAGTGCGTCATCACGAGGTTACGATCCGGCTCTTTCAAACGGCGACCGAGCGACAAGGTAATACCATTGTTATAGTAGCCTCCACGGTAGCTGATCCTTCCGCCGCCTCCGCTCGTGTTGTAGCCATAATAGGAGCTCAAATCGGTCATGCGGTAAACCGTACGCTGGAACGACACCCCGAAGTTGATCGGCTTTTTACCTCCCAACCATGGCTCACTGAATGAAAGCGAATAAGTTTGGTACTGTTTACCGTTCGCCTGGAAGCGCAATGAAAGCTTCTGTCCGTCGCCGGAAGGCAATGGACGCCATGTTTCACGGTTCGGGATGTTCTTAATGGAGAAGTTATTGAAAACCAATCCAAGTGTACCCACAAAACCGATGTAACCTCCCCAACCACCGGAAAGTTCGATCTGGTCGGATGGCTTTTCTTCCACGGTGTATTCAATGTCCACAGTACCGTCGGCCTGGTTAGGGATCGGATTGATCTGAATTTTTTCAGGATCGAAATATCCCATTTGCGACAACTGGCGCTGGGTGTTGATGATCTCCGTTTTGCTGAATTTCTGTCCCGGCAATGTAAACAGCTCGCGCAATACCACACGGTCGCTGGTTTTGGTGTTACCGTTCAGGAGAATGCGGTTGATCGTCGCCTGTTTACCTTCGAACATGCGAAGCTCCACGTCAATCGAGTCGCCTTCGACTGTTCTTTCAACAGGGTCGATGTGGAAATACAGGTAACCGTCGTCCATGTAAATGGAGCTAACGTCGGAGCCCGGGATACCGTTGATCTTCTTGTCCAGTTCCTCCGGATTGTAAACATCGCCTTTCTTCACACCCAGGCGCTCGCTCAGGTATGCCGAGGTGTACAGGTAGTTACCCGACCAGCTGATATTGCGGTAATAGTATTTCTGACCTTCATCGATTTTCATATCGATGCTGATCGTTTCATCCGCATTTTTGATCGTATCGAATTCGATCACTGCATCGCGGTAACCGTTTTTGCGGTAGTAGGCGACGAGTTTCTCTTTATCCTCGTCGTATTTTTTAGGAATGTATTTGGAAGGATTGAAAAGGCGGCCAATGCGTCGCTGCTTGGTACCTTTCATTTTGCGTTTCAGCGTCCGATCGCTGATAGCCGTGTTGCCTTCGATATTGATCTTCTGGATCTTAACCTTTTTGCCCTTCGTAATCGCGAAGTTCAGCGTAGCCTGTCCGCGAGTTGAGTCGGGGATTTGCAGGACTTTAACTTTGGTATTATAAAACCCTTTATCCTGATAGTATTTCTTGATAACGAGTTGCGTGTTCTTAATGATCGTCGGCGTGATTACCCGGCCTTTGATCAGCTTCACCTTGTCGTTCAGCGTCTCGCGCTCGCCCTTACGGATACCCGAGAACGACACTTTGTAAAGCCTCGGGCGTTCCTTAATGTGGATGTTCATCCAGACCTTCTCGCCTTCGATT
>CAMLNK010000122.1 GCA_946481035.1 uncultured Dyadobacter sp.
CTGACCGGGCCGCATAAGCATTTCATCGGCGGCAAAATCCCGGATAGTGCTGTTTTCGGCCAGCCTGGCGATCAGCTCCCTGTCAAATTGGTCAAAATGGGTTACCAGGTATTGGTAGATTTCAGATTGTACTGCCGGTGAGTTCATAATATCGACAAATGGCGTGACCGCAAATTTAACGGATGGTGTAGGAAGTCTAACAGTCAAAAGACCTTATGCTAATGCGGAAGCGACTCGCGAAAGCGGCCATACACCCACGTTCCCCCAATGGCGCTAATCAATACGACAGCTGCCACCAGCGCTCCTGTGCCAATTTGGGCAAACAGCGGCCCCGGGCAAGCCCCGGTGAGCGCCCAGCCAAGCCCGAAGATTAAACCTCCGTAGATTTGCCCCTTGTTGAATTTCTTAGGCGTGAAGGTAATCGGCTCACCGTAAATGGTTTTTACATCAAACCGTTTAATCAGCCACACCGAAACGATCCCGGTGATCACGGCAGACCCGATGATGCCGTACATATGAAAGGATTGCAGCCGGAACATTTCCTGAATGCGAAACCAACTGATGACCTGGGCCTTGACGAAAACCACCCCGAACAGCAGCCCTACAAACAAGTATTTGAAATTATGGTACCATTTATGCCGCAAATGCGACTCGTTGATGCAGATTGTGTCCTGTGAACGCAGTTCCAGGTCGGCGGTATACTCAGTGATTGAAGTTTGCATGAATTATCCATTCAAGATCAGTGGTAAAAAAATATTGGCCATCAGAAAACCTCCGGCCATAAAACACAGGGTAGCCACCAGCGACGGCCATTGCAGGGTGCTCAATCCCATGATCGCGTGCCCGCTGGTACAACCGCCTGCATACCGCGACCCGAACCCCACCAGAAAGCCGCCTCCTACTAACATCACCAACCCGCGGCCGGTGATTAGGCTATCCCATGAATAGAGCTGCACAGGTATCATACCCGAGAAGTCGTTGATGCCGTAACCGGCGAGTTCTTTCGCCAGACGGGGATCGATCTGCATCATTTCAGAACCGGAAAGAAAATAAGCTGCCAGCATTCCGCCGAAGACAATACCCGCTGCAAAAAACAGGTTCCACATCTCCTTTTTATAGTCGTATTTAAAAAACGGCACATCTGCCGGGAAGCAACTCGCGCAGATGTGCCGCAGGTTTGCCGAAATACCAAAATGCTTATTGCCCAATACAAGCAGCACGGGCACGGTCATCCCGATCAGCGGGCCTGCTACATACCACGGCCAGGGCTGTTTGATCATTTCCATTCTTTTACAATAATATGCTCGGACATACGTAATCTGTGATCTTCAACCGGCCTGACTCTTTGATAGCCTTGAAACCACCTTTTATATCAACCAGATTCACATACCCCCTCGCTCTGAGAATGGAAATAAAGATCATCGAACGGTAGCCGCCGGCGCAATGCACCAAATAGGTCTTTTCCTTGTCGATCTCACTTTGATGCCCGTTCAGATAGTCGAGCGGCAGGCTTTGGGCACCCTCTGCATGTTCTGATAAATATTCACTCGCTTTTCTGACGTCTAGCAGCGTCCAGGAAGGATTGTCCCTCAATAATTCGGGCACCCGACCGGCTTCAACCGAAGCAATCGTATCCACTTCCTTACCTGCCAGCTCCCATGATTTGAAACCACCCGCCAGATGTCCGATCGTATGATCGTAACCCACGCGCGCGAGCCGGGTGATCACCTCTTCCTCGCGACCGGGCTCGGCAATCACAAGAATCGGCTGGCGGATGTCATCGATAAGCGCTCCTACCCAGGGGGCAAAACTGCCATCGATACCGATATTGATTGAATTCGGCACAAAACCCTTTGCAAAAACCTCCGCCGAGCGGGTATCAAGGATTAAAGCCCCGGTTTGATTTGCCGCCGTTTCGAATGCCTCGGCATTCAATGCCTGCATGCCGCGATTCAGCACCTGGTCAATACTTTCATACCCATTAATATTGAGCATGACGTTGGCCGGAAAGTAAGCGGGAGGTGGCAGCAGGCCTTCTGTCACCTTTTTGATGAAAGCCTGCTTACCGATAGGCTGCAACGCATAGTTGGCTTCCTTCTGATGCCCCAGGCTGTCGGAGGTTTCCCTGCTCATATTCTTACCGCAAGCCGAACCTGCGCCATGGGCAGGATACACGGTCAGCGCATCATCGAGCGGCATTATCTTCTCGTGCAGCGAATCGTAGAGCATACCTGCCAGCTTGTCCTGTGTTAAATCTTTGACAACTTTTTGCGCAAGGTCGGGCCGGCCTACATCTCCGATGAACAATGTATCGCCTGTAAAAAGGCTGTGTTGACGGCCATTTTCATCCAACACAAGATAACAGGTGCTTTCCAGTGTATGCCCAGGCGTGTGAATGACCCGGATGATAACCTTCCCCAGCGAAAGCACCTCGCTGTCAGCTGCGATATGGGCTTCGAAGTCAGGTTTTGCAGTTGGTCCATAGATAATCTTTGCCCCCGTCTTTTGGGCAAGGTCCAGATGGCCGCTTACAAAATCGGCATGAAAATGCGTTTCCAGTACATATTTAATTTTCGCTCCATCCTTTTCGGCGCGGGAAATATACGGGCCCACTTCCCGGAGAGGGTCGATCACGGCCGCCTCCCCTTCACTTTCGATATAGTAGGTGCCCTGGGCAAGGCATCCGGTATAGATTTGTTCTATTTTCATCTCGTTGTAAACAATTTTGAGTGATACTTCCGGCAGAATATGTCAAAGTTCGTAAGGTGTGCAGCCATTGTCTGTGACCTTTGTCACCTTGCTGAAAAATCTTAATGCGGTTTCATCGCAACCCGTCGGAAATTTTAAAGAAACAGCTCTTTAAGCAGGATCAAACATCCCATTAACAATACAAACCACCCGAAACCTTTTTTCAATTGCCCGCTGTCGAGCTTTCCCGAAAGCAGCCCGCCTATGAAGATGCCCGCCACTGCAACCAATGTTATCGTTAAAAGCAAATACCAGTTGATTGCGAAATGCCCAAGGTCTCCTGCAAACCCGACCAGTGAATTCAGCGCGATGATCAACAATGAAGTTCCCACTGCCTCTCGCATGGGCATGCCCAGCACCAGTACAAGTGTGGGGATCAGCAAAAAGCCACCGCCAGCACCCAACAGCCCGGTGATAAGGCCTATCCCAATCGCGCTAACAACTAGTTTCAATACGTTGCGAGTCGGCCTGCATTCAAGACAGAGTGGTCTTGTCTGCCTGCCGGAGATCATTCCTGTCGACGCTGCAAGCATCAGGACGGCAAACAAGACCATCGTCAGCAGCCGCTGGGTTAGCTCAAATCCGCCGACCATGAAAAGCTCATCCGGAATTACCGGAATCACCAGTCTTCGGGTCAAATAAACCGCTCCCGTCGAAATCATCCCGAAAAGCAAGGCGGTTTTGATGTTGACCAGCCCGCGTTGGTAGTTGGTATATGCGCCAACAAGGCTTGTGGAGCCCACAATGAACAGGGAATAGGATGTGGAGATAACAGGACTGATTCCAAAAATATAAACCAGCACCGGCACAGTCAGGATCGAACCGCCCCCTCCTATCAACCCTAGTGAAATGCCGATCAAGACCGACGCGAGGTAACCAATAATATCCATCGAAACAAAATCTGAATCTTGATGGCAAAGTTGCGATCCGGACACATGCCGGTCTGTGACAAAGGTTACAGAACAGGCTATTTCCAAATTTCGCAGCGACAAGAAACTTGCATCCATCCCGATAGATTGCTATTTATTTAGGGTATGTTTGATTAAAATAATTACTACCAATATGAATTCGAACCTTGAAAAAAGGAGCGGCGGCGCATGTGAACTCTGTCAGTCTACCCAGCAAATCACTGTCTATCAGGTACCGCCCGTTGATTACCCCGACAATGAGATTGTCATATGCCACACCTGCCGGTCTCAGATAGAACGGGAGCAGCCGATGGAAGGCAGTTACTGGGGCTTTCTTTCTGATGTGATGTGGAGCCCTGTTCCAGCTGTGCAGGTAGTGGCCTGGCGCATGCTGAGCCGCCTGAAAAACGAAAGTTGGGCTGCGGACAATCTGGATATCATGTACCTTGACGAGGACTTGCTGCGATGGGCGCAGGCAACCTCAGACCATGAGGATGCAGCTGAACTGCCGGTTCACCGGGATAGCAACGGCAACGTTTTGAAAACCGGTGACACGGTTGTTCTCACCAGGACACTGGACGTAAAGGGAAGTTCGCTCAACGCCAGAATGGGTACAGTCGTGAAGAATATCCGCGTTGTTGAAGACAATACCGACCAAATCGAAGGTAAGATAGATGGCCAGGTAATTGTGATATTGACCAAATACGTCCGTAAACAAGCATAAGGACCAGCCGGGCAGCTGTCTTTCTCGCCAACGATTCATCCGGTGCGTTCAACGACACTTCCCGGCTTTCCAACGATCATGCGTTGGCGGTGGAGGTTACAGTCCCTACTTTCGTCTGACTTCGGTTCCCGGCCGAAATCAGACGAAGACCTGTTTAACCAAAACTTGAAATCATGAAAACGAAAATCATTTTTTCCACAGCCATAGCGGCCCTGAGCATAGCTACCCTGCAAACAGGGTGCGAAAGCAGGAAAAAAGCCGAAGCAAAATACGAGGCCGATTCGGTTACTAACGACAAAGTATCCTACGACACCACCTACAAAAGCGAGCAGATCGCAGAACCTGTATTGACCGCCTCCGAAAAGCACTTCGATACTGCCGTGCTGTATCTGGACGGAAAGGATCATAAAAAGGCGGCCATAGAAATCGGTGAAGGTATTTCAGCTATTCAAAAGGAAGGGGCACAGGACAAGGGAGAGCTGAAAGTCGAATTCGCCAAATCTGTCAAGCATTTGCAGCAACTGCAAAAACTTGCAGGCGAGAACAAACTTACCTCGGCAGAACTGAAAAAGGGCTTTTGGCCAGCCGAAATGATGGTTGCGCATTACTCGATCGAAAAATGGGAAAATGTGCCCGAATTCGACGTGAAGGCTAATGACCACCTAAGGACTGCCCTGGACGGCATCGAAAGAAAAACTGCCGACGCGGAGGCTTCCGTCAAACAGGAAGGGAAGCAACTGATCGCTGAAACGCGGTCCCTGCTCAAAACAGCGGAACACGGCGCAGGGGCTGACGCCCAAAAAGCCCGCGCGGACTTAAAACAGCAAACTGCAAAGCTGAAAGCTTACATTAGAAAAAATATCTGACAGGTATAAACAATTCCCCTGCCGGTGACGCACACCTATTGCGGACCCGCGGGCAGTACCGTATCTTTTATTGGACAGCTGCCATTACAGGCAGCTGTCCTTGCTTTAAAATACTTTCTTCCTGCTTCCCTGATCAGGTCCGCCGCAATAACCCATAATAAGAAAAAAACATCAAATCTAATGGCTGAAACTAGAATGATTTCTACAAAAAGTATAACTATACTCTACTATGCGTGCTATATATTTGTTTAACAATTTATAAACGTAGTTCTGCGTGATTGATGCTTTCCAATATTGGCGTACCTGTTTTTTGCCAACCCACTTACTCATGCGTTTACTTCATAATGTGTTAACCGGTAGCGGGGGAATGAGTAACGTATACAGATAACCGACACCACATTTTTTTACACATCAGGATTTTTGCGTGCGTCACTCAAAAAGCGACAACAGGGATCCTATGTACCAATTCGGCAACAGTTTCTGATAATTTATTTTTAACCAACCAAACAAAATCGCACGATGAAAACAAAACTCCCTTCACTTAACAGGCTGGATCTGAAAAGATTTTACGCGATTATGCTTCTCGCAATTCTGTCTATGGCCTGCACGGATCTTTTAGCACAGGTCAAAATCGGGACAAACCCGACCACGATCGACCCCAACAACAACCTGGAAGTAGAGGCCTCGACCGGCGGCCGCAAGACCAGTGTCCATAAAGTAACCGGCCAGGTGACTATCCAGGATGGCACACAGGGCCAAGGGAAAGTATTTACTTCGGATGCCAATGGTGGCGGCAGCTGGCAAAGTGCCACGCAATTTATATTCTATGGGGTAACTACCAACACGAGTGCATCTCCGTATGTGGTAGCATCCGGGCTTGGAGGAAGCAGCCTGGGACAGAGAGTGCCTTTTACCCCTACTTTTGGAGCTAATTACGACGCAGCTAACAAGCTGTATTCTATACCGGCGGATGGTTACTACCGACTCACAGCCGGCGTCCGTTGCGTGGGCACTACCGCCTCGCAGGAATCCGCTCAATTTGTACTGCGGGACGCGCAATTCACACCGTCAGACTTCGTAACGACTTTGACCACCGGATCCAGCTCGCTAAGATCCTTTACTACCGTCGGTTTTTATACTGCCAATACATCCGTCTACTATTACATCAATAACCAGTCTGGGACTGATGTAGGCTGCTATGGTGGCTTTCTGGCGGTAGAAAAGATCACCCCTCCGTGACGATCGCGGACATAGGGTTTGATTGCCAAATTAATGATGCGATGCATGTCGGTTATCAGCCAACATGCCGTGCGATCAGGTCATAGTGTATAAACCGAATCCATTTCAAGATGAATAAAACATATATCAATCTTTTTCCTGCGCGAGCCTGGATGAAGATAGCCGCGCTGCTGACGCTGTTGGCAACCGGCTTTGCTTCGAAGGCCCAACAAGGCAGCTCCGGTAACACCTACATTTTTGGTGGAGCCGAAATGACCTTCTTTGGCGCCCACGATTTTGCCAATGGCGGCAACGGCGCATTGCCCGGTATTATCGGAACGGTCCGTGGGCCATCCACACCCGGTATCCTCAACTTTACCTCCACAGCTTCCCAAACCAGTGCCTCGGACGCTGCCCATGTGGACGGTTATGTCAGAAAATACGGATCGACACCCTTTGTTTTTCCCGTTGGCGATAATGGCTTTTACGGCCCTTTTGCTGCCTCCGGCGACGGCACGCTGGGCGCTTACTACCACGGCGATCCGTCGGCCGCGGTAACCAGCGATCTGGGTGGAGGCGACTATCCGGTACTTCCCAATGGCGGCCCTTTTCCTGTCACCGCATTTGAAGACGCCCTGGAAACGGTGAGCACTGTTGAATATTGGGATATTGATGGAACTACTCCCACTGCATTGACACTAACGTGGGATGCCGGCAGCAATATCAGCACGCTTACCGGAGCACAGCTCAACAAGTTGACTTATTGCCGGTTGGAATGGCACCGAATGGGTCGCTATCTCTTCCACGGTAGACGTCACTTCCATTCTCGGAGGCGCCAGTGACCTTACAGCCGGATCGATCACAACGACAACCGCCATTGTCCCAGGTACCTATACAGTTTATACCCTTGCATCACGCGTCGCGCCGCTTCCGGTAACTCTGGCTGGCTTTCAGGCAGTCCGGGAAGGCAGCACAGCCATTTTGACCTGGTCGACCGCCGAGGAAGTCAATAGCGATCGTTTCGAAATCGAGCGCAGCGGGCACGGAGATAACTGGCAATTGATTGGAACAGTGAAATCCGCCGGAGAAAGCAAGGTGCTGGCCGCCTATCAGTTCGTAGATATAAATCCGCTACACGGCGAAAATCTCTACCGGTTGCGTTTGGTCGACAACGACGGGACATTTGCTTACAGCCGGGTCAGATCCGTTCGGTTTGAAAGTTTGGAAAACCGGATTGCTTATCCAAACCCTGCAAACGACGTGCTCTTTGTAAGAGACTATGCCAAAGTTGTGAACATGCGCATTGTGGACATGAATGGCCGGGCCGTTATCGTATCGCCGGGCCTTAGAGACGGGGCTATCAACACCAGCAACCTGGCCACAGGCCTTCACATGATGGAAATTACCTGGCTGGGCGGAAGTAAGACAACGCAGCGGATTATGATCCGGAAATAGCAAGATAGGAGATTCATAGAAAAACATCTTTCCGGCTGAACGGAAAGATGTTTTTCTATCCGCCCTTTACCTACCTGGAAATGCCCGAAAAAAATTCTCTGATATCTTCTACCAATAAATCCGGGACTTCCACAGCCGGAAAATGGCATCCTTTGTCGTAAAACGACCACCGGTCGGGCTCTCCCATGACGTAAATTAACTTCTTCAACAGGGTTTCATCTTCTTTTTTACCGAAACAGGCAATCGCGGACGGGACCTTGGGAGGAGTCCATTGACTGGCCTGCTGCGAACTGTCGCCTCCCCAATCAAATGCCAGGCTCATATTTTCGGAAAGGATAGCCGCGCTCGACGCGCCGAGCTGATTAAACCAGTACAAAGAGACGTTGGTCAGCATTTGATCCATGCCCATCGCCTCTTCCGGCAATTCTTTGTCCGCGTCGGTCCATTCCTTGTATTTTTCAACCATCCAGGCCAGCTGTCCCACGGGGCTGTCCGACAAGGCGATGCCGATCGTAGCGGGCCTGGTGGCCTGGATATCCAAATAGGCCGTCCCGTCTTTTTTGTATTGTTTCATCCGTTCCAATCCCAGGTTTTCTTCATGGGTAAAAGATGAATGGTCGGAAGGGAACATGCCCAGCCCGGCTACCGCAAAAAAGTCCGAATTGATGTGTGTACCGATCAAACGGTATGCGGCGATCCCGGACATGATCCCTGCGATACC